>NZ_JBHVEU010000532.1:0-5630 GCF_042802075.1 Kitasatospora sp. NPDC057518 | reverse complement strand
TCCGTGACGCGGGGCCGGCGGCGCACCGGCGCGGTCATCCCAACTGGCGGCCCAACGGCGTCAGGTCCAGGTAGTTGTGGACGGCGAGGAGGATGTCCAGCCCGCGCGAGAAGGTCGAGTAGGTGTGGTAGACCTCCTCGCCGTCCCGCAGGAAGACGCTGACCGCGGGGAGTTCGTGGCCCCAGATGTCCCAGGGGCCGACGGCGGCCTCGTGCTCCTCCCTGGTCCGGAAGTTGATCAGGAGCGGGGTCACGGACTCGTCCAGCGTGGCGTGGAAGTCGTAGTTGAAGCGGCTCCCGTACGACGAGTAGTACGGGATGTCCCAGCCCATCCGCTCCTTGTACCGGCGGATCTTCTCCTGCGGCGCGCGGGAGACCAGCACCAGCGTGGTGTCCCGCTCGTGCAGGTGCGGCAGGTACCCGATCTCCCGGATCTGGAACCGGCAGCTGGGGCAGCCCTCCTCCCACTCCGGGTCGAACATCACGTGATGGACGATCAGTTGCCGGCGCCCCTCGAAGAGGTCGGCCAGGGACGCCTTGCCGTCGGGGCCCTCGAAGACGTAGTCCTCCTCGACCCGGACCATCGGGAGCCGCCTGCGCTCGGCGCTCAGCGCCTCCCGGGCGTGCGTGAACTCCTTCTCCCTGACCAGGAACTCCCGGCGGGCGGCGAGCCACTCCTCCCGCCCGACGACCCGGGGGAGCTCCGACTGCGGTTCCGTGTCCATGGTGCCGTTCTTCCTCTCATGCGGTGCGGTGTTCCGTACTGCCGTGTTCCGTACTGCCGTGTTACGTACGGCGGTGTTCCGTGCCGCGGTGTTCCGCGGCGCTCTGCTGCGGCGGGTCATTCCACGGCCGTGGCGGTCGGTGCGGGCGACTCCTCCGCCGCCGGGGACACCGCCCCGGCCTCGGAGCGCGACCCGAGCGCGCCGAGCGCCAGGACACCGAGGGCGGCGACCAGGACGGCACTGACCACGGCGGCGGCGTTCAGGCCCGAGGTGAACGCGTCACGCGCGTGCTCGAGCAGGCGCGCGCCCGCGTCCCCGGACAGCCGCCCGGCCTCCTGCGCGGCGGCCTCGACGCTCTGCCGGACGTCGGGGAGCGCGCCGGCCGGGGCCCCGGACGGGCTGAAGCCGTCCATCCGGGCACCGTAGACGGCGGCTCCTATGCTCCCCAGCGCGGCCACCCCCAGCGAGATGCCGAAGTCGCCGCTGGTCTGCGAGAGCGCCGCCGCCGCCCCGGCGTTCGCGGGGGGCACGGAACCCACCACGAGGTCCTGGCCGAGCGCGCCCACGAACCCGATCCCGAGGAAGACCAGGATGATGCCGCCCACCAGCTGGGACAGCCCGTCCGAGGTGTCCAGGACGGCGAGCAGCGCGAAGCCGACCGCGGCGAGGCCCATGCCGGCGGCGATCACCACCCGGGGGGTGAACCGGCGTGCGGCGAGCGGCGCCAGCATGCTCCCGACCACCATCGCCAGCGAGGACGGGACGAGCCACAGGCCCGCGTGCAGCGGGGTGAACCCCTCGACCGACTGCAGGTACCGGCTGATCAGGAACATCACCCCGCCCTGGGTGGCCACCCCGAGCATCAGGATCACCAGCGCCGCGGTGAACGCGAGCCGCTTGAAGAGCCGGACGTCGAGGAGCGGGTCGGCGAGCCGGCGCTGCCGCGCCACGAACACGGCCCCGAAGGCCAGGCCGGCGACGGCCGCGGCCGCGCCCAGCGGCTGGACCCCGTCCCGGGCCATGTCCTTGATGCCGTAGACCAGGGGAAGCATCGCCAGCAGGGACAGGGCGACGCTCAGCGGGTCCGCGCCGCGGACCTGCGGGGAGCGGTACTCGGGCAGGAACACCGGACCGACGGCCAGCAGCAGCACCATCACCGGGATGGCCAGCAGGAACACCGAGCCCCACCAGAAGTGGCTGAGCAGCGCGCCGCCGATGACCGGCCCGGCGGCCGCGCCGCCCATGAAGCAGCTCATCCACACCGCGAAGGCCATGCCGCGCTGCCGCGGGTCCTGGAACATGTTGCTGATCAGCGCCAGCGTGGAGGGCATCAGGGTGGCCCCGGCGACGCCCATCGCGGCGCGCGCCGCGATCAGCATGCCCGGGCTGGTCGACCAGGCGGCCACCGCCGAGGCGATCCCGAAGGCCACCGCGCCGTACAGCAGCAGCTTGCGGCGGCCGACGCGGTCACCCAGCGTGCCCATGGTGACCAGGAAGCCGGCCGTCAGGAAGCCGTACACGTCGGTGATCCACAGCTGCTCGGTGGCGCCGGCCCCGAGGTCGTCGGTCAGGCTGGGCAGCGCCAGGTAGGTCACGCTGAGATCCAGCGCGAGCAGGAGTGTGGGCAGGGCGAGAACCGCCAGGCCCGTCCACTCGCGGCGCCCCGCTCGCGGCGGGGAGGCCGCGGTCGTCGGCGAGGTCATGGGTACGTCCTCCAGAGTCGGGTTGTACGGGACGGGACCGCCCCCGGAGGGCGTCCGTCACCCCGGGGTCGGAGCCGCGGCCTGCGATCCGACATCCGCTTCGCTATCGTCGTCCACGAAGTTCCGGAACAGGCCGCGGAGGACGTGCGTGAAGTACATGCTGCTGATCTACAGCGACCCGGTGGTGTGGGAGGCGCTCACGGAGGCGGAGCGGGCCTCGCTCGGCCCCGAGCACGCGGCGCTGATCGGCGAACTGGAGGCGTCCGGGGAGTGGGTCGGCGGCTCGGTGCTGGCTCCCCCGGAGCGGAGCCGGGCGGTGCGGGTCCGCAACGGCGCGGTGCAGGTCGTGGACGGTCCGTTCGCCGAGGTCAAGGAGCACCTGGCGGGCTACGACATCGTCGACTGCGACGGCATGGAGCGGGCGGCGGAGATCGCCGCCCGCATTCCCGACGCCCGGCTGGCCCGGGTGGAGATCAGGCCCATGGTGGGGCCGGAGGCGTGACCGGAGGGGCCCGGCGGCCCCTCCCTCAGGCGGACACCGGGAGCCGACGCCGCGGCTTCCGGTCCAGCCAGAGCTGCACGAGGACGAGGTTGACCATCCAGCCGAGCCAGCGCGCGACCTCGAACAGGTAGTCGAGCGGGACGGGCGCTCCCGTGTGGACCATGACGTCGACCATGGCGCGGCCCCACAGCACGCCGGCGGCGAGCGCGAAGCTCCGCAGCATCCACCGGCGGTGCTCGGCCCAGCGGTGCCGGCGGGCCGCCACCGTCCCGGCCACCGTGGTCGCGATCCACAGCAGCGCCTGGAGCGCGATCCCGATGTCGCCGCGCCACTCGGGCATCAGCGGCATGATCACCAGCGCGGTGACGGCACAGGGCAGGGCGCCGGCGTACACGTAGAGCCGGCCGCTGAGCCGGTGCAGCCGCGGGCGGGTCCGCCGCAGCCCGGGCCACAGCTGGAGCACGACGGTGACCAGCGCGATCGACCCGAAGGCGATGTGCGCCACCAGGACCGCGTAGTGCCACGGGACCTGGGGGTCCAGGTTGATGCGCGCCTTCGCCGGATCGAAGCGCAGGTAGGGCGGGAGCTCGTCGACGAGGAAGAGCCCGACGAGCAGGGCGAGCAGCGCGGCCCACCGGCGGGCGGAGGCCCGCCCCGCGCCCCGCCCGCCGTCCGCGCCCCCTCCGCCGGACTCGTCCCGCCCGCCGGAGTCGCGGCGCCGGCCGGACTCGGGGAGCGCGGCGGTGGCGGTGCTGTCGGTCTGCTGAGCCATGGGTGTCCTTCCCCGCCCGGGTGACGAATGGCCGCCAGCTTCACAAACCGAGCGGCCGGACGGCACCTCCCGGCTTGCTGTCCCTCCTGCGCAATCCACGAGAAGACAGGGGCCGCTGCGACGGACGACGATGCGTCTGGAGCCGATCGGGGCGACGGGCGAGGAGGGACGGCTGTGCTGGACGGTGTCGGGGACCGGTCGGGTCCGCAGCGTCCGGGGTCCGATCAGGTCGATCTCATGGTTCGTCAACTCACCTGTACGCTGACGGAGTTCGTCGAACGAACCCCCGGGCCTCGACGTGCCGCCGCGTGGCCGTCCCGGACACCGCGCCGGTCCGCGCCCACGTGCGGAGGCTTCGCCGAGAGCCGCCGGGGAGGCAACTCCGCCCACTGTTTCCGGAGGTAGTACGTGAGTGATGTGACGGATCCCGGAGGTCTCGCCCCGGCCCGGGCCGACGGGACGGTCGTCCGCCCCGAGGACACCAGGTACAGCAGCCTGACCATCGGCCACAACCAACGGTTCGTCGGCCGCCCCGACTCGGTGCGCGTGGTGCACGGCACCAAGCAGGTCGTCGCCGTCGTCGAGGAGGCGGTGCGGGCCGGGAAGCGGATCGGGGTGCGCAGCGGCGGCCACTGCTTCGAGGGCTTCACCTTCGCTCCGGAGGTCGAGACGCTGATCGACCTGTCGCTGCTGGACGAGGTCCGCCACGACCCGGAGCGCCGGGCCTTCGCGATCGGTCCGGGCGCCACGCTCGGGCACGTCTACCGCACCCTCTTCAAGGAGTGGGGCGTCACCCTGCCGGCCGGGGCCTGCATGGACGTCGCGATCGGCGGGCACCTGACGGGCGGCGGCTACGGCCACCTCTCCCGCCGGGACGGCCTGGTGGCGGACCACCTGTACGCGGTGGAGGTGGTGGTCGTCGACGAGAAGGGCAGGGCCCGCACCGTCGTCGCCACCCGCGAGGAGGGCGACCCGAACCGGGACCTGTGGTGGGCGCACGCCGGCGGCGGGGGCGGCAGCTTCGGCGTCGTCACCCGGTTCTGGCTGCGCAGCCGGGGCGTGCGCTCCGACCGGCCGGCGGACCTGCTGCCGAAGGCCCCCGGCAACGCGCGCCGGCGGACGGTGATGTACTCCTGGGACGGCATGGACGAGGCGTCGTTCGGCACGCTGGTCCGCAACTACGGCACCTGGTACGAGCGGAACAGCGAGCCCGGCACGCCGGCCTGCGACATCTGGGGGGTCCTCCAGCTCTTCCACCGCTCGGGGGGCATGCTCGGCCTGATCTCCGTCATCGACGACGCGCTCCCGGGCGCGTCGGAGCGACTGAACACCCATGTCGACTTCCTCACCGCCGGGGTCGGCGCCACGCCCGTGATCGACACCGACCAGGTCATCCCCTGGATGTCCCCGCAGAACTGGCCCTACGAGCCGTCCGGGAACTACAAGCACAAGGCCGGGGACCTCCGCAAGGGGTACACGGACGAGCAGATAGCGGTCATCTGGAGGTACCTGAGCAGCACCGACTACCACAACCCGGCCGCGAACCTCGGCCTCTCCGGGTTCGGCGGCCAGGTCAACGCGCTGCCCGCCGACGCCACCGCCACGGCCCAGCGGGACGCGATCGTGAAGGCCGTCTACTCCACCGGGAACTGGGAGGGGGGCTCGGGCGCCGAGCACCTCGACTGGGTCCGCTCCTTCTACCGCGACGTCTACGCCGCCACCGGCGGCGTCCCGCTCCCGGACGAGCGGAACTCCGGGAGCTACATCAACTACCCCGACGTCGACCTGCTGGACCCGAAGCTGAACGACTCCGGGGTCTCCTGGACGACGCTGTACTACCGGGACAACTACGCCCGGCTGCAGGCGGTCAAGAAGCGGTACGACCCCGGGAACGTCTTCCGCCACGCGATGTCGGTGGAACTCCCGTCC
>NZ_JBHVEU010000531.1:0-5663 GCF_042802075.1 Kitasatospora sp. NPDC057518 | reverse complement strand
AGCAAGCCCCGAGGGGCCTGACGTGCGCGATACTGGGATTGAACCAGTGACCCCTACCGTGTCAAGGTAGTGCTCTCCCGCTGAGCTAATCGCGCCTGGTGCGGCGGTGTTGCAGCAGACCCCGGAAGGCCCGTTACTGTGCGCGATACTGGGATTGAACCAGTGACCCCTACCGTGTCAAGGTAGTGCTCTCCCGCTGAGCTAATCGCGCCTGATGTGGCGGTCCTGCAGCAAGCCCCGAGGGGCCTGACGTGCGCGATACTGGGATTGAACCAGTGACCCCTACCGTGTCAAGGTAGTGCTCTCCCGCTGAGCTAATCGCGCGGGGAGGCCTCCCGGAAGAACCGGGAGGACCTCTTGGAGGTGGAGACGGGATTTGAACCCGTGTACACGGCTTTGCAGGCCGTTGCCTCGCCTCTCGGCCACTCCACCAGGCAACACATGAAGAACGATCTTACACTGTTCTCCATCGAGCGGACGACGAGATTCGAACTCGCGACCCTCACCTTGGCAAGGTGATGCTCTACCAACTGAGCCACGTCCGCCTGTCTCCCGGGGGGCTTCACCGCTTTTCTTCGGCTGCGCTCCCTGGCGACGTGTTGAACTCTAGCGGATTCCCGGGCCAGCTAAAAATCCGTTCCCGCAGCATGCCGAGGGGATGGCCGGCGAGTGCCGTCCCGTCAGCCCTCCCGGCCGACCACCGACCACCACCTGCGCCGCTCCCGGACGATCATCCGCAGGCCACCCGGCGCACACCCGCACGACGCACGCGACTGCTCGTACGCGGGGGCGCGAGCCGGGCCGGGCCCACGCCCCCCGACCTACACTTCAGGCACCGCCCCCCAGCACCACCGCGCAGGAGAACCGTGTCCGGCCACCCCGCCCCCCGCACCCCGCTCGCCCGCTTCGGCGGCCGCCTCGCCACCGGACTGCGCGACGTCACCTCGGACCCGGCCGCCCTGGACTCCGCCGGCTACTGGGCCGTCGCCTACGACTTCGAGGGCCGCCTCACCTGCGCCCGCTTCGACGAGGTCCGCCCCGCCCCCGCCCCGCCCTCCGGCGCCGGCTGGCGCGGACCGGAAGCCGGCGGCTGGCACAGCTCCCTCGACCGCGCCGCCTACACCGCGGGCGTCCGCCGCATCCGCGAGCACATAGCCGCCGGCGAGGTCTACCAGGCCAACCTCTGCCGGGTGCTCTCCGCGCCACTGCCCGACCCGGACCGCAGCGACGTCGACGCCCTCACCGGCCTCCTCGCCCACGGCAACCCCGCCCCCTACGCCGGCACCATCCGCCTGCCCGACCACGGCGTCGAGATCGCCACCGCCTCGCCCGAGCTCTACCTGCGCCGCACCGGCCGCACCGTCTCCTCCGGCCCGATCAAGGGCACCGGCCGCACCGAGGACGACCTCCTCGACAAGGACCACGCCGAGAACGTGATGATCGTCGACCTGGTCCGCAACGACCTCGGCCGGGTCTGCGGGACCGGCACCGTCACCGTCCCCGACCTCTGCGCCGTCGAGAAGCACCCCGGCCTGGTCCACCTCGTCTCCACCGTCGAGGGCACCCTGCGCGAGGGCGCCGGCTGGCCCGAACTCCTCGCAGCCACCTTCCCGCCCGGCTCCGTCACCGGCGCCCCCAAGTCCAGCGCCCTGCGGATCATCGACGCCCTGGAGACCGCCCCCCGCGGCCCGTACTGCGGCGCCGTCGGCTGGGTCGACGCCGACCGCGGCGAGGCCGAACTCGCCGTCGGCATCCGCACCTTCTGGATCGACCGGACGGACCCCGCCGCACCCGTCCTGCGCTTCGGCACCGGCGCCGGCATCACCTGGGGCTCCGACCCCGAACGCGAATGGGCCGAAACCGAACTGAAGGCCGCCCGCCTGGTCGCGATAGCGTCGGGCGGCGAACCCGGTGGCGAGTCCGGCAGCGGATCCGACCCGACCGGGGCCTGAGCCCCCACCGCCTAGGAGCAGCACCCGATGCGCAACCGCACCACGAGCTGGGTCAACGGGGCCCTCGTCGACTCCGCCGACGCGACCGTCTCGGTCCTCGACCACGGCCTCACCACCGGCGACGGCGTCTTCGAGACCCTGAAGACGGTCGACGGCCGGGCCTTCGCGGTCACCCGCCACGTCGACCGGCTCACCCGCTCCGCCCGCGGCCTCGGCCTGGCCGACCCCGACCACGACCTGGTCCGCGAGGCCTGCGCCCAGGTCCTCGCCGCCAACCCCGCACCGCTCGGCCGGCTGCGCATCACCTACACCGGCGGCAACGGCCCGCTCAGCTCCGAGCGCGGCACCACCGGCCCCACCCTGGTCGTCGCCCTCAGCGCGATCGGCCACCGCCCCGACGAGACCGCCGTCGCCGTCGTCCCCTGGCGCCGCAACGAGCACAGCGCCGTCGCCGGCCTCAAGACCACCTCGTACGCCGAGAACGTCGTCGCCCTGGCCGCCGCCCACCGCGCCGGCGCCTCCGAGGCCCTGTTCGCCAACACCGCCGGCCTGCTCTGCGAGGGCACCGGCTCCAACGTCTTCGTGGTCCTCGGCGGCCGCCTGCTCACCCCCGCCCTCGCCTCCGGCTGCCTGGCCGGCATCACCCGGCGGCTCGTCATCGACTGGTGCGGCGCCGAGGAGGCCGACCTCCCGCTCACCGCCCTCCAGGACGCCGAGGAGGTCTTCCTGACCTCCACCACCCGCGACGTCCAGGCCGTCACCCGGGTCGACGACCGCGAACTGCCCGGCATCGGCCCCGTCACCGCCAAGGCCATGGCCGTCTTCGCCGAGCGCAGCGGCGACGACCTCGACCCGTGATCCCCGGCCGGGGAGCAGGCCGACCGCGTGGATAACCTCCCCCGCAACGGGAAGGGACCACCACATGACCACCACGCTGCGCCCCGAGGGCCCGGAGACACCCACCGCGGCCGGCGGCCGCACCAGACGCTGGCTGATCCTCTCGAACGGCCGCCCGGTCGGTGCGGTGCGCACCACCGCCGACCCGCAGGGCGGTCAACTCTTCGGGAGAATATCCGAGTTGGAAGTCACCGAGGGCCGCGGCCGGGGCCGCGGCACCTTCGGCGGGCTGGCCGCCGAGGAGGTGCTGCGCACCTGGGGCTGCACCCGGGTCGACGTCGCCGTCCCGGAGTCGGCCGCGGCGGCCCGGGGGCTCGCCGCGACCCTCGGCTACACCGAGCGGGCCCTGGCCATGTCCAAGCCGCTGGTCGACGTCCCCGAGCTGCCCGCCGGGCTGAGCGCGCGCCCCTTCGACGACCCGGCCGAACTCCGGGCCTGGTACGAGGAGTCCGCGGACGACTACGTCCGCATGATGGTCGGTTCCGGCCTCACCGAGGAACAGGCCCGCGCCCGCATGGCCGCCGGGCCGCAGAGCCCGCCCCCGCCGGACCCGGAGGCCCCCGGCATGGTCGTGCGCCGCCTGTACGGCGCCGACGGCGGGGAGGGCCCGTACGGCCTGCTCTGGCTGCAGCCGCGCCTGCGCGACCAGCCGGACGGCGAACCGCTCGCCTGGGTGATGAAGGTCGAGGTGTCCCCGGCCCATCAGGGCCAGGGACACGGACGCACGCTGATGCTGCTCGCCGAACGCGAGTGCCTGGCCGCCGGGGTGCGGCACCTCGGCCTCAACGTCTTCGCCGGCAACGAGGTCGCCATCCGGCTCTACACCTCGCTCGGCTACCGGGTCACCGAGCGCGTCTACGGCAAGCAGCTGTGACCGGGCGTGCGGTCAGGAGGACTTCGCCGCCTCGAGGACGGCCACGATCCGCTCGCGCAGCCCGTCCTGGCTCTGCCCGCCGTCGAGGCGCTTCCCGCCGATCACGTACGTCGGCGTGCCCGTGATCCCGATCGCCTTGCCCTCGGCCTGGTCGGCGTCGACGGTCAGCATGTGCCGGCCGTCGACCAGCGCGGTGTCGACCTCCTCGACGTCGGCCCCGACCTCCCGGGCCACCTCCAGCAGCACCTGCTGCCCGCGCGCGTCCAGCTCCGCGGTGCGGGCCAGCAGGGCCTCCACGAAGGGCCAGCCCAGCCCCTGCGCGAACGCCTCCTCGGCCGCCTCCGCGGCGGCGTAGGCGTGCTTGTGCTTCTCCAGCGGGAAGTGCCGCACCTCCAGCGGCAGCGCGTCGCCGTACTGCGCGCGCAGCGCCCGTACGTCGTCCAGCGCGGTGTGGCAGTCCGGGCACTGGAGGTCGCACCAGAACTCGAGGCGGGGGAGGGAACCATCGATCATTCCCTCAGTGTTCCACTAGTGGGCGCCCGCTCCGGCCGGAGGTGCGCCCGAGGCGGACCGAGAGGAAGGCACCGATGACCAGGACGACCGGACACGAAGGAGCGGCCCCGTGCTGAGCGCGGCGATCAGCTTCATCCTCACGGCGGGCGGAGTGGCCTTCGCGGGGCTGCGGGCCTACCGGCGGCGCTTCCTGTCGGCGACCCGCTGGTTCGCGGTGGCCCTGCTGCCCGCCGGGCTCTACCTCACCGGCCTGTTCCCGCTGGCGAGCACGATCGCCCGGGAGTTCGCCGACTGGGCGACCAGGCTGGTCTTCGACCCGCGGGTCTGGACCGGCATCGCCCTGCTCGGCGTCTCCGCGGTCCTGCTGGTCACCACCCGCTGGGTGGGCCGCCGGGGCGGTACGGCGGTGGAGAGCACCCCGGAGCGCCCGGCCGCGGCCGGCCCGGCGCCCGAGCGCCCGGCGGTGGCGGCGCCGGCCCCCAAGGCCGCGAAGAAGCCGGCCGCGGGCAAGCGGGAGGACGGCCTCGGCGACTTCGCCGACATCGAGGAGATCCTCCGCAAGCGCGGGATCTGAGCGGGACGGGTGGATCCGGCGGGCCAGGCGGACCGAGCGGACCCGGGCGGTCAGGCGGAGGGAACGGCCTCCGCCGACCGCTGCCGCGCCCGGTAGGCGGCGACGTGCAGCCGGTTGCCGCAGGTACGGCTGTCGCAGTAGCGCCGCGAGCGGTTCCGGGAGAGGTCCACGAAGACCCGCGCGCAGTCCGGCGCCTCGCAGCGGCGCAGCCGCTCCCGCTCGCCCGCCATGAGGATGAAGGCCAGCGCCATGCCCAGCTCGGCCGCCAGGTGGTCGCCGAGCGCGGCGTGCGGCGCGAAGTAGTGGATGTGCCAGTCGTGGCCGTCGTGGTTGGTCAGCCGGGGCGTCGTCCCGGCGGCCGCGACCATCGAGTTGACCAGCTCGGCGGCCTCCGCGGTGGACTCCGTCGCGAACACCTCGCGCAGCCGGGTGCGCAGCTCGTGCACTCGCCGCAGGTCGTCCTCGGTCAGCGAGTCGATCTCGCTGATCTCCTGGCGGACCACGAAGGCGTCCAGTGCGGCGACGTCCGGCAGCCGCTCGGCGCCGCACACCTCGGGCGCGGTGTTGAGCAGCTCCACGAGGAGGCTCAGCGCGCACTCGGTGTCATGGGTGATCAGCACGTTGGGGGCTCCTCGCGCAGGGGGACTCCGATACCCCGCGTCCGCGGTTACCCCAGACCATACCGGGCCTCGTACCGGTAGGGCGGTGCCTTCTTTCGAAGATGTGTGCGCAGTCCGGCAAAGCGTCCGAAACCGGACACCGCCCGGCCGGACGGCCCCCGGGGCACCGTCCGTAGGGCCGCCGGAAGACGTCGGCGCCCGGCACCGAGGCCGGCCACCCGTGAGGATGACCG
>NZ_JBHVEU010000530.1:0-5669 GCF_042802075.1 Kitasatospora sp. NPDC057518 | reverse complement strand
CCCGCGTTCCGTACCGCCGTACCACCTGACGGCCGGACGGGGTCAGCGCTGCGCGCCGGAGCCCTGCTGGGCCGCCTCCACGGTGTGGTGCAGGTCGGCGCCGGCCTCCAGGGCGGCGCCGGTGCTCAGCGCCAGGCAGGCGGCCAGGGCCACGGCGGCGGCCCGCAGCCAGGTGCCGGGGGCGGTGGCCGGGCGGGGCTGGAGCAGTGCGGCGACCCGGCGCGGGACCGGGCCGGAGTGGGCGGCGGCGACCAGCCGGGGGCGGGCCGGCCAGGGGGAGCGGCTCGCGGCCAGGGCGGCCCGGCCGACCGCGCGGGCGGTGACGGCTCGGTCGCCGACCCGGGCGGCGGCCACCTCGTCGGCCCAGCGCTCCAGGTGGTAGCCGAGGGGTGCGCGCAGCGGGCGGAGTGCCGGGTGGACGTCGGCGGCGTGCTCGGCGAGGGCGAGGAAGAGGTGGTGGCGGGCGGTCAGGTGGGCCCGTTCATGGGCGAGCAGGGCGGAGCGCTCGGGGCCGCTGAGGGCGCGCAGCATGCCGGAGGTGACCACGATCCGGCCGGGCTCGCCCGGTCGGCCGGGGCGGCCCAGGCGGCCGGGCAGGGCGAAGGCGTCGGCGCACTCGTCGTCCAGGACGGTGAGCGGGTGGTCGGCGGGCCGCAGCAGGGCGGCGGGCCGGAGGCGCGCGGCCGGCCATGCCGGGGGGCGTGACCGGCGCACGGAGGCGCGCGGGGGGCGCGTGTCCGGATGCCGGGCGGGGGAAGGTCCACGGTCCGGACGGGGGCCGTCGGAGGGCTCCGTGCGGTGCGCGTCGGCCGGGAGCGCGGCCCGGGCGGCGCGCAGCTCCCGCAGCCGTCGGCGGGCGGTGCGCACCGCCAGGGCGCCGAGCGCGAGGAGGGCCAGGGCGGCCAGCGCGGCCGGGAACGGCGCGTCGGGCGCGGCAGCGGTGAGCCAGGGCAGCGAGAGGTGGCCGAGGGCGGCGACCGGCGGGAGCTGGAGCAGTCCGGCGGCGGCCAGCAGGCCGAGCGAGCAGAGGGTGCCGCCGGCCAGGACGGCGGCGCTGCCGGCCAGCATCCAGGCGGCGGCCCGCGGCGGCAGCGCATCGGCGAGGCGGCGGGCCAGCGGGGCGGCCAGGAAGGGCAGCAGCAGGGGGACCCAGACGGCGAGCATCATCGGCCCGCCGTTCCCGGTGTCTGAGCCCCGGGGTTGCCGTCGCCGAGGAGGTCGCGCAGCAGCTGCTCGTCCTCGGCGGAGAGGTCGGAGACGAAGCGGGCCAGCACGGTGGAGCGGTCGGTCTCGCGGCCGAGCTCGGTGTGCATCCGGCGGGCGGCGAGCCCGGCGGTGTCCTGGACGGTCGGGGTGTAGGCGTAGGCGCGGCCGGCCCGGGTGCGCTCGACCGTCCCCTTGTCGAACAGCCGGGCCAGGATCGTCGCGATGGTGGTGCGGGCAAGGTCCCCGCCGAGCGCGGCCTGGACGTCCTGCGGCGTCATCGGCTGCCGGGCGGACCAGAGGGCGGCCAGCACCTCGGCCTCCAGCTCCCCGGCGGGCCGGCGGGCGGACGGTACGTCGGGCATGGCGGCGCTTCCTCCAAGTATCGTCTACAGTCGTGTAGACCGTCTACGCAACTGTAGACGGTCCGGGCGGGTTCGGTGCGAACCGCCCTCCAACGTACGGGAGGTCCGTCGGCCTTGCTCCAGTTCCTCGCCGATCCGGCCGTTCACCTCGCGGTGAACCCGCTGGACGCGTCCTCACTGCTCGCCGCCTTCGGCGCGCTCGGCATCGCCGTCGTGCTGTTCGCCGAGACCGGGCTGCTGGTGGGCTTCTTCCTGCCCGGCGACTCGCTGCTGTTCACTGCGGGGCTGCTCTGCGTGCCCGGCGCCACCAAGGGCCCGCAGCTGCACCTGTGGCAGGTGCTGCCCGCCGCCCTGGTCGGCGCGCTCGTCGGCGCCCAGGTCGGCTACCTGATCGGCCGGCGCGGCGGCCGGGCGCTGCTCGGCCGGACCAGGCGCAAGAGCCTGCTGGAGGGCGTGGCGCGGGCCGAGGAGCTGCTCGCCAAGTACGGCCACGGCAAGGCGATCGTGCTCGCCCGGTTCATCCCGGTGGTCCGAACGGTGCTGAATCCGCTCTGCGGCGTGCTCGACGTGCCGGTCCGCTCGTTCACCCTGTGGCAGGTGGTCGGAGGCGTGGTCTGGACGGTCGGAGTGGTGTTCGCCGGGTACGGGCTGGGCTCGTCCATCCCCGGCATCGACCAGTACCTGCTGCCGATCATCGGTCTGGTAGTAGTTGTCTCCGTGCTCCCTATTGTTCTCGAACTGTTCCGCGCCCGTAAGGCGCGACGTCACGGAGGTGACATGTGACGCCCTCCAGGGCGCTCGCCGTGTACGACGGCAGCGGAATCGACGGCGGCCTGTACACCCGGGTCAACGGCTGGGCGCAGTCGGCGCCGCACTGGCTGGACGAGCTGATCAAGGTCTGGTCGGCGCTCGGCCTCGGGCTGTTCGCGGTCTTCATGCTCTACGCCTGGTGGCGGGCGCGCGGCGCGGACTCGGCCGTGATGGCCAGGGTGCTCGCCTCGCCGCTGATCGTGGTCGTCGCGTACGGCGTCAACTCGGTGTTCAAGGGCGCGGTCGAGGAACTCCGGCCGTGCGCGCAGATCCCCGGCAGCGTCTCGCTGGAGACCTGCCCGGGCACCGGGGACTGGTCCTTCCCGAGCAACCACTCGGTGATCGCCTTCGCCGCCGCGACCGCGCTCTGGTTCGTCAACCGGCGGCTCGGCCTGGTGGCCGGCCTGTTCGCGGTGCTGATGGCCGCCTCCCGGGTCTGGGTCGGCGTGCACTACCCGCACGACGTGGCGGTGGGCGCGCTGGTCGGGCTGCTGGCCGCGGCGGTGCTGGCGCCGCTCGCCGGGCGCTGCGGTCCGCTGGTGGACCGGATGCGGGCGGGCGCGCTGCGGCCGCTGCTCGGACCGGGGCAGCCGCCGGTCGTGGCCCGCGGGTACGCGTCGTACGAGTCCCGGCAGCGCTGAGCCGGACTTCCGCCCCTGCCCCTTGTCCGGTCTCGGACGGCGGGTGGAGCATGTGAGCCGGGCGTGGAGCCTCCTTCGGGGGGCGCCCGCCCGGCTCAGTCGTGCTCGGGCGCGCGGGCGCCGGGCGTGCCAGCGGAGGGAGTGCCGAATGCCGTACCGACTCGACATCACGCAGGGGGACTGGCCGGGCGACCTGCTGCACAAGGGCGTCGAGGGGCTGTTGGCCGAGGCCATGGTGCTCACCCTCGCCACCGCGGGCCACGAGCACGGCCCGCACGCCAACCTGGCCTTCTTCGCGTACGACGACGACCTCGTCCTCTACTTCGTCAGCGAGCGCTCCACCCGGCACAGCCACCACCTGGCCGAGGAGGCCCGGGCCGCCGCCACCGTCTTCCTGCCGCCGCCGGTCTTCGGCGAGCAGCTGCGCGGCCTCCAGCTGACCGGCAGCGCGAGCGAGGCCTGGGGGCGGCAGGCCGAGGCGGCGCTGGCCGCCTACCAGGGGCGTTACCCGGTCTTCGCGCGGGACGAGGAGGTCCGGCGGCAGTTCCTGACCGGGGGCGGGGCGGCGGCGCTGTACCGGTTCCAGGTGGAGGAGCTGACGGCGGTGGACGAGCCGAACTTCGGGCGGCGCAACTACCTGCGGGCCCGGGTGGTGCGGTCGTAGCCGCCGCGGCGGCCTCGGGGTGGCCGACGGGTTGTCTGTACAACTTCCCAGGTGGTTCATCTGCGGGACGGCGTCCCGACGCCCCTCGGACACCCGGGCGCACCAGCCTGGACGCATGAGAGTCATCGTCGTAGGAGCAGGCGTCCTGGGCAGCATGCACGCCTGGCAGGCCGTCGAACGCGGCCACGAGGTCGTCCACCTGGAGCGCGAGACCGAGGCGCGCGGCGCCTCGGTGCGCAACTTCGGCCTGGTCTGGGTCAGCGGCCGCGCGCAGGGCGAGGAACTGGACACCGCGCTGCGCGCCCGCGAACTGTGGGAGTCCATCGGCGCCCGCGTCCCGGACCTCGGCTTCCGGGCCAACGGATCGCTCACCGCGATTCGCACCGAGGCCGAACTCGCCGTCGCCGAACAGGCTCTGGCCCTGCCGGACGCCGCCGCCCGCGGCTACCGGCTGCTCGACCCGGACGAGACCCGCGCCGCCAACCCGGCCCTGCGCGGCAAGCTGCTCGGCGCCCTGTGGTGCGGGCGCGACGCCGCCGTCGAACCCCGCACCGCCCAGCCCGCGCTGCGCGCCGCCCTGGAGGCCACCGGCCGGTACACCTTCCTGCCCGGGCGCGAGGTGCGCGAGGTGGTCGGCGAGAACGCCGTCCGCGACGACCACGGCGACGTCCACACCGGCGACCTGGTGGTCCTCTGCACCGGCGCCTGGCTCGGCGGCCTGGTCCGCGAACTCGCCCCCGCCCTGCCGGTCCGCCGGGTGCGGCTCCAGATGATGCAGACCGACCCGCTCGGCGAGACCCTCACCACCTCCGTCGCCGACGGCGACAGCTTCCGCTACTACCCCGCCTTCGCCGGCACCGCCCTGGACCGGCTGCGCGAGACCCAGCCGCAGCCGCCCGTCGCCGCCGAGCACCGGATGCAGCTGCTGATGGTCCAGCGCCGCGACGGCGGCCTGACCATCGGCGACACCCACGAGTACGACCAGCCGTTCGGCTTCGACGTCGTCGAGGACCCGTACGACCACCTGGTCGGCGTCGTCGAGGACCTGCTCGGCCGCCCGATGCCGCGGATCCGCCGCCGCTGGGCCGGGGTGTACGCGCAGTGCGTCGACACCACCCGGGTCGTCCACCGCGAGCGCGTGCGCGACGGCGTCTGGCTGGTCACCGGCCCCGGCGGCCGCGGCATGACCTGCTCGCCCGCCATCGCCGAGACCACCGCCGACCTCGCCAACCTGTAAGGAGCGCCGCTGTGAGCAACACCGCTGTGAGCAACACCGCTGTGACCGATACCGCTGTGACCGCAGACATCCGCCTGGTCGTGCTCGACATGGCCGGCACCACCGTGGCCGACGACGGTCTCGTCGAGCAGGCCTTCACCGCGGCCGCCGCGGCGCTCGGCGTCGAGGCCGGCAGCCCGGAGTTCGACCCGATGCTGGCCCACGTCCGGGCCACCATGGGCGAGTCCAAGATCTCCGTCTTCCGGCACCTGTTCGGCGCGGAGGAGAAGGCCCAGCGGGCCAACACCGCCTTCGAGGCCGCCTACCACGACCTGGTCGACGCCGGGCACTGCGCCGCCCTGCCCGGCGCCGCCGAGGCCATCGCCGAACTGCGCGGCCAGGGCCGCAAGGTGGTCCTCACCACCGGCTTCTCCCGGGCCACCCAGGACCGCATCCTGGACGCCCTCGGCTGGCGGTCCGTCGCCGACCTGACCCTCTGCCCCGCCGAGGCCGGCCGCGGCCGCCCGTACCCCGACCTCGCGCTCACCGCCCTGCTGCGCACCGGCACCGACTCGGTCCGCCAGATCGCCGTCGCCGGCGACACCGGCTACGACATGCTGACCGGCACCCGGGCCGGCGCCCCGGTCGTCGCGGGCGTCCTCACCGGCGCCCACGACGAGGCCCGGCTGCGGGCCGACGGCGCCACCCACGTCCTCGGCTCGATCGCCGAACTGCCCGCGCTGCTGGGCTGATGCGGCGTTCCGCCCCTG
>NZ_JBHVEU010000529.1:0-5692 GCF_042802075.1 Kitasatospora sp. NPDC057518 | reverse complement strand
GGCCTTGGTCGGGCCTGCCGGTGCGCGCGCCGGCCGGCACCGCCATGGCCGGCACCGGCCCGGTCGGCGGCGCGCTGCGGTCCGGTACCGTTCCGCCCGACTCCCCGCTCGTGTGGCCGCTCGTCGTCCTCGCCCTCGGCTCCGTGGCCTACGACCTCGGCGTCCGAGCCCGCCGACGTCGGAACGGCAGACGTCGCGATCCGATGTCGCAGCGGTTGGCGCGGGCCGCAGGGACGGCACATCACTCGCGGATGATGCCGTCCAGGAGGTCGAGGGGCCTGACGATCAGCGCAGCGTCAGGATCCAGGCGCTGACGGCCAGCCAGCCGGTCAGCGTGAGCGCCGCGCACGCCCAGGCGAAGCGGGCCGGCCCACGGCCGCGGTCCCGCCCCTTGGCGCGCTGGAACCCGGCGACCAGGCCGGCCACCGCGGTGACGGGGAGCGCGAGGAAGGCCAGGTACAGGGTGCCGTAGTAGAGGAACCTCGCGAACAGGGCGCCCACGAACACGAACGGCGCGGACACCACGGTGACCACCGCGCCGCCGGCCGTGCACGCGACGTTGCGTTTCGTTGGATTCGCGCTCCGTGCCACCTTGATCGTTCCGGGTTTCGTGCCACTTCCCCGGGACGGTGTGCTGAAAGCTAGGTGACACGTCTTCTGCC
The DNA here is from genome assembly GCF_042802075.1 of Kitasatospora sp. NPDC057518. NCBI lineage: Bacteria > Bacillati > Actinomycetota > Actinomycetes > Kitasatosporales > Streptomycetaceae > Kitasatospora > Kitasatospora sp. NPDC057518. The sequence goes on along the minus strand of NZ_JBHVEU010000529.1, from coordinate 5,030 downwards.
TGACCGGCTTGCTGAGGCTTCAAGGAACACTGTGCCGCAGCGGGTGCGTCGCATGGGCCTGGTGGAGCGGACCGTGCGAACAGAAGACGATGGCGATGGCTGGAGCCCGGAGCCGTCTGGAACGCCTCCGGCTCCGCCGCCAAGCGTCCGACCAGAACGACGTGGAGGGCGTCGCCGTAGGCGTACTTCTTGGTCAGACGAAGCGAGGCCTCTTGCGACGCTCGGGTCGTTTGTCCTGATCACGCCGGTTTGGGTAGCCGAACACCGCCGCCGGCGATGTCGCCGACCCCCCTCCCCCGGTAAGCGCCAGGGGCGGCGTCTCCGGGACGGTCGGGGAGGTCGGCCGAGACGGCGAGGTGACAGCGTTCGGCGTCAGGTCCTCGACGGTCGGGGAGATCGGCCGAGACGGCGAGGTGACAGGGTTCGGCGTCAGGTCCTCGACGGTCGGCGTGGTGAAGTGACGATATCGCCTGAGGTTCTCGGTGTCCGGGTACGGGTGACGCCATGGCTTGCGGGAGCCGATGAAGTGGAGCACGAAGGCGCGTCGCTCCTGATCCCGGTACGCGTGGTACTCCGTACCCAGTCGCGGCGGCCAAGCCTCGGGCGGGATGTCGCGGAAGTCAGTCATCGGGAACACGTTCCAGCGCGGATCCAGCTCGATCCATCGACCGTGCGTGAGCGCGTTGAGCGCATCTTGCTCCAGACAGACCGGGACCTGATCCTGGCTCGCGAGCCAGTCGAGGGCCCGCTCGGTCAAGCTCTCCCGACGCCACTGGCGGAGGTTGCACAGCATCACCCCCGCATTGAAGTAGGGCGCGTCGGGCGCGAATCGTCCGTTGCTTCCGCCTGCCAACGCCTCGTGCAGGTTGGGACGCCACATGTCCCGCACGGCCGCGAGGGGTCTGTCACCAAGGTCCGTCGCGAACAGCTCTGTCACGTCTCGCATCAGCACGACGTCCACGTCCATGTACAGCGCCACGTCGTCCGGCACCAGCTCTGGCAGGAACAGGCGCGCGTACGTCGCGCCGGTCAGGTAGCGCAGCAGTGGCAGGTCGGACAGGTCGCGGCGCAGACGGACGACCTCCAGATCGAGCCCGCGGGACATCGCGTGCTCGACGACGTCGGCACTCGGCGAGTCATCTGTCATCAGTGCCGAGATGCGCACACCGCTCTTCGGCGGGAGGCAACGGGCCAGCGACGACAGCATGTTGCGTGCCGCCGATGCGTACTGACCGTCGAACGCGATCGCTATGCGCATCCCCCGACCCCCCACGTGTGCGACCCAGGAACCACTACGCTAAGGGGGGGTCGAGCGACGGTCAAGGCGCTCAAAGAGGGGGTGCGACCTGTGGCGCGAACGAGCGACGTGGCGCCGGCGGCGGGCAGATGCCTGCTCATCTGCAGCACACCGAGGTCAGGGACTCATCTGCTGGCCGGTCTGCTGGAGAGCACGGGCTTGTCGGGCAACCCGCAGGAGTACCTGTACAACCACGTTACCGAACTGGACGGTGAGGACATCCCGATCGGTCCGGCGCACCGGACGCAGCCGGACCAGCTACGAAAGCTGATGCGGATCGGGACTTCAGCCAACGGCGTGTTGGGCCTGATCGTCATGGGGTCGTACCTGGACGAGGTCGTCGCCGGGCTGCGGCGATACCAGTCCGCGAGTGGAGCGAGCTGGCGCGAGGTGATCGAGCGCGCCTTCGACCGCCCGGTATATGTGTGGAACCGGCGGCTGGACACGGCGGCACAAGCGGTGTCTCTGTACCGGGCGCTGGAGACCGACGTCTGGTATGCCGACGACGTTCGTGGCGTGGGTGCTGACGTTCCCTACCGTCGCGACCGGATCGCGCACTGGGAGCACATGATCCGGGAGCAGAACGAGGAGTGGGCGCGCCGGTTCTCCGACAGCGGGATCACGCCGATCACGGTGACGTACGAGGACGCGCTGACGGACCCGGAGGGTGTGGTGGACCGGCTCCTGGACAGCCTGGGAGTCGCGCGAGGCGGCCGGCCGGTGGAGCCGCTCACGCGCCGGCAGGGAAACGACGTGAGCTTGGAATGGCTGGCCCGGTACCGCCGGGACGGTTCAACGTGACCGCTGCCTCCGCGACCTCGATGAGCTCCGCCAGCACCTGAGGCTCACTGCCGTAGGGCCGACGCAACGGCCCACGCCGCACTGGCCCGTCCGGTACGAAACGACGCTGCCCGGCCCGACGCCGCATCGCCCGCAACAGATCCATCGCGAGATCGCCCCCGCCACCCCCACCAGTCTGCATGACCACATCCTGGTACATCCGTCGGCGCTACGCTCAAGTGCTGAGCTCGGTACGAACGATCGTGCTCAGGGCCCTGTTCGATGTGATCGTGTTTCGTGCAACGATCCCGGCATGGCGAACTTTGATGCTTCCTCTCCGCAGCGCCGTGTGAGCACGGGTGGGCCGTGCGGAGCGGCGCGCGGCCAACGAGGTTCTGCCCTCACCGTGTTGGGGGCGCTGCTGGATCGGTCGCTGGTGCAGATCGCCGATGCTGCCGCGGACGCCCGGTGCTTCGACCGGGAGACGATCCACATGGCGGCGGACGTGTGGGACAACAACACCTTTCCGCTGTTTCGGGCGGCGACGGCCGGCACGCGAGGCGGGCGCGAGCGTCGGTCTCTGGCAGCGTTGGAATGGATGGCCGGCCTCGGTGAGGATCGGCGCACCTGGATGATCGAGCAGGCTGCGGCGGCCGGGCACTCGTTGGACGGGCTCCTCACATCGGGGAAGCCGTCCACGCCGGGCCGTGACTATCTGGGACAGGTGATGGCCCCGGTGATGTCGCTGACGGCGCACGCCGCGGAGAGCCTGGCCGCCGACTACGACCTTTCATCGGCCGAGGTCCGCCATCTGCGGATCGAGCGGGCCGGCAGCCGTCTCGTCGGCCAGCTCGAACTGGCTGTCACCCGTTCCTACCCCGTCGACGACGGCACCCCGGCCGAGAGCGCGACGCTGAATATATGGCTGCGCGACATCACCGAGGTCCGCTTCGATTCCGATGACGCCCGGGGCGCCGTCCTTGGAGCGCGAGCGGACGGCGTGTCAATCGCCCTGGGGGCCCGCGGGATACTCTGCGCGGCGACGGCCGACCATTGCCCGGACGACCGCTGCTAGCACCTGTCCTCGGCCGGGCGCCAGGCCGACGCGACCACACCACCCCGCGACACCCGACCTGCTCGCGGCACCTCCCCGCAGGAGGGGCACCTGGGCGCCAACGCCATGGCCGCAGCGACCGTTCTGCACCACGCCATGCTGCACGTCCGCATGGTGCGTAGTCCCAGGCATGCGGACCGGGTCCCCGTACGCGACTTCCACCGAGCCTTCACCGGAGCCGGCGAGGCAATCCTCGCCGCGGGTGCTCACCGCCTACCCCACCGACGGGAAGCCGCCTTCCGCCACCTGGTCGAGACCTGGGTCAGACGCGGCGGCCCAGCCCTCGCGAAGTGGTTCGCCAGCGAGCTGGCGGAGACCGTCCACCGACCGGATCTCCTCGTCGTCCTCCGCGACCAGGACCAACCACACCCGATCACCGGCACATCGCAGCAGCCCACTCCGAACCTCGCGACGGTACCCGGCCCGGTAGAGGTCGAACTCCGGATGGCCTCCTACACCTCGGCACACACACGCTACGGCGCAGACCACGACGCCTCTGCCCTCGTGCACCTGGCCGTGCCGCCGCACCCGCGGAACGCCGAGAACGACCCGTGGCGGCTGCGCGCGATGTGCGGCGCCAGCCCCGCCCGCTTCCAGTTGCGGACGGCGGCGTTCCAAGGCGCCGGCCGGCCCTCCGTCACGGCTGACGACAAGGCAGCCCGCCGCTTCGCCCTACACGACGGAGCCCTCGACATCACACGAAGGGAAGGCTGAACCCACCATCCGCCGCGCGCACGTTGGTCTGCACCGGCCTGCGCAGTTTTCCTGTACGCCGACACGGGGTCAGCCGACGCCGAGCAGAACGGCGACGGCCACCAGGTCGTCCTCCCCGCGCCCGCGGGTTCGTACCTCCACGTCGGCCGGCGCACCGATTTTCCGCGTCTGCCGCCTCGGGGCGTTTTACGGCGGGGCGGCGGGAATTTCGACAATACTGGCGCCCGTTCGCCAGGAGGGGAATTTCTGCCGGACCGGCCGGCGATCGTATTCAATGGGCTCCGGCCGATCAGGCAACGCAGCGGCGGAACGGTCCGCCGTGGAAAAGGAGTGCGCATGGACAGCCGGTTGGATTCCGCCGAAGCTACCGTCGACGTCCTGTCGTTCAACATCCACCACGGGGAGGGAACGGACGGCGTCCTCGACCTGGAACGGATCGCCCGGGTGATCCGGCGCAGCGGTGCGGAGATCGTCGGGCTCCAGGAGGTGGACCGGCACTTCGACGGGCGCAGCCAGTGGAACGACCAGGTGGCGGAGCTGGCGCGGTCGCTCGGCTACCACCCGGCGTACGGGGCGAACATCGACCTGGACCCGGCGGCGCCGACGGCTCCGCGGTCCCAGTACGGTACGGCGGTGCTGTCCCGGCACCCGATCACCCGTGCGCGGAACACCCACCTCTTCCGGTCCCCCGGGGAGGAGCAGCGCGGCCTGCTGCACGTCGAGATCGACCTCGGCGGAATTCCGCTGCAGGTCTTCGTCACGCATCTGGAGCTGTTCTCTGAAATCGACCGGATCCGCCAGGCGGAAGAAGTCGTGGAGTTGATCGGGGAAACCGGTCCGGCCATTTTGCTCGGCGATTTCAACGCCGCCCCGGGGACGTCGGAGATAACCAGGCTTCGGGCTGCTTTCACCGATTCCTGGACGGTTCTCGACGGTGGTCCGGTGGCGACGTTCCCGGCCGATGCTCCGCGGGACTGCATCGACTACGTCTTCGCGGGCCGGGGGGTGACGCCGGTGCGGGTCGGCCTGGTCACCGAGGAGCCGGTGGCCTCGGACCACCTGCCGGTGCTGGCCCGGCTGGTGGTCTCCGGCTGACCGCCGGCCCCCGAGGGTCCGGGCCGGGGC
>NZ_JBHVEU010000528.1:0-5719 GCF_042802075.1 Kitasatospora sp. NPDC057518 | reverse complement strand
CCCCTCACATGGAGGGGAGGCCCGGCGGACTGCTCAGGAGACGCGGCGGATCAGACCTGGCCGGCCTTCTCCAGGGCCTCGCAGCAGGTGTTGATCAGGAGCCGGGTGACGACGTAGGGGTCGACGTTGGCGTTCGGGCGACGGTCCTCGATGTAGCCCTTCTTGTCCACCTCGACCTGCCACGGGATGCGCACCGAGGCGCCGCGGTCGGAGACGCCGTAGCTGTAGACGTTCCACGGGGCGGTCTCGTGCTTGCCCGTGAGGCGCGACTGGATGTCGTGGCCGTACTGGTTGACGTGCTCCAGTACCTTCTCCTGCGAGGTGCCGAGCGACTCGCAGGCGGTGATGATGGCGTCGTAGCCCTCGCGCATCGCCTTGGTGGAGAAGTTGGTGTGGGCGCCCGCACCGTTCCAGTCACCGCGGGCCGGCTTGGCGTCGAGGGTGGCGTCGATGCCGAACTCCTCGGCGGTGCGGTACAGCAGGTAGCGGGCGATCCACATGTCGTCCGAGACGGTCAGCGCGTCGACCGGGCCGATCTGGAACTCCCACTGGCCGGGCATGACCTCGGCGTTGATGCCGCAGATGGCCAGGCCGGCGTCGATGCAGCGGTCCAGGTGCAGCTCGACGATCTCGCGGCCGAAGACCTCCTCGGCGCCGACGCCGCAGTAGTAGCCGCCCTGCGGGGCCGGGAAGCCGCCCTCCGGGAAGCCGAGCGGGCGGGAGCCCTTGAAGAAGGTGTACTCCTGCTCGATGCCGAAGATCGACTCCTGCGAGGCGTACTTCTCGGCGACCTCGCGCAGCAGGGCGCGGGTGTTGGAGACGTGCGGGGTGCCGTCCGTCTCCAGGACCTCGCAGAGGACCAGGATGTTGTCGCCGCCGCGGATCGGGTCCGGCGTCACCCGCACCGGGTCCAGCACGCGGTCCGAGGCGTGGCCCTCGGCCTGGTTGGTCGAGGAACCGTCGAAGCCCCAGGTCGGGATCTTGTCGGCGTTGGGCAGGACGCGAGTCTTGGAACGGAGCTTCGCGGTCGGCTTGGTGCCGTCGATCCAGATGTACTCGGCCTTGATTGCCACTGCGTGTCCCTCGCATTGCTGGGTGGTGGGTGCCCGCGTAGCGTCGCAAGCCGCCGTTTCCCGGTTGTTCCTCTTGTGTAACGCGCAGGTGAACCAACCGTCCGCATTGGCACGGTCACGGTGCGGGAGTGCCGGGGGCGACACTCCCGCCGCTCCGGGTACCATGAGTGACGATGCCGGTACGTTCAGTGACGACGCGTGATCAGCGCCACCCCGTGGTCAGCGGAGCCACACGGTCAGTACCGGCGGACGGTCAGTACCGGCGGACGGTCAGTGCCGGCGGACGGTCAGTGCCGGCGGGCGTGCGCGGCGCGACGGCGCCGGGTGGCCCACAGTGCGGCCGCCCCGCCCGCGACCAGGGCGGCGGCCCCCGCGGCCAGCGGGCCGGTGGCACTGCTGCCGCCGGTGGCGGCCAGCTTCTCCGACTTCTCCGGCTTCTCCACCGCGGCCTGCGGAACGGGGGTGCGCGAGGCGGTGGTGTCGGCGACCGGCTCGACGGCGGGCGCGCTGGTGGGCGCGGCGCTCTGGGTGGCCGGGCCGGACGGGGTGGCCGCCGGCCCGGAGGGCTTCTCGCAGCTCACCGAGGCGACGGTGACCTTCCCGGTGACCTTGGCGACGTTCAGGTTGAGCGGGTTCACCTCCACCTGCACCTCCAGGGCGGAGGCGGCGGCGGTGGTCGTGGTGACGGTCTTCTTGGAGAACTCCACCGAGACGCTGCCGACCAGCGGCACGTCCACCTTGGTCGGCCCGTACAGGCCGACGGTGACCGGCTTGCCGAGCACGCTGAGCTTGAGCGGCGCGACCACGTCGGCGGTGGGCTGCCCGTCCACCGGGCAGCTGGCCTCGGCGCTCATCGCCTCCAGGCCGAGCAGCGCGGTGGCGGGCAGGCCGGGGGCGTGCACGTCGGCGTTGACCAGCTTGACGGAGGCGGTGGCGCCCTTGGCGTCGACGCGGGTGACCGACTTGCCGACGTCCGCCTTGACCAGGGTGACGGGGCCCGTCTGGTCCACCCCGGCCACCGTGGCGGTCAGGATCGAGCCGTCGCGCTGCGCCGGCGACTCCACCTTGTTCAGCGCGATGTTCACCGGGACGTCCACCGCCTTGTTCAACAGGCTGACGTCCAGGTCGAGTTCGGCGGTGACGGCGCGCGCCTTACCGGGCGACGACGGGGCGGGCTCGGCCGCCTGGACGGGCGCGGCGGTGAGCAGTGAGCTCGCCACCACGGCGGTGGCCGCGGCGGCGGAAACGATTCGGCGAGCGGACGGGCGAGCGGACGAGCACGAAGACGAGGCCGAAGACGGGCGAGAAGACAAGGCGGTACCCCCACACAGATGAAACGATGAGCCGCCAGTCTTCTCGAACAATCCGTCACATGAGTAACACAGAACGTCATTTCACCCGTTGGAGTGAGATTGGCGTTCTGCGCTGACCCATCTCTGCTAGGGCAGCCGCCAGTCCACCGGCTGCGCCCCCTGCCGCACCAGCAGCTCGTTGGCCCGGCTGAACGGCCGCGAGCCGAAGAAGCCGCGGTCGGCCGACATCGGGCTGGGGTGCACCGACTCCACCGACGGGACGTTGCCCAGCAGCGGCCGCAGGTTGCGGGCGTCGCTCCCCCACAGGATCGCCACCAGCGGGCCGCCGCGCGCCACCAGCGCCCGGATCGCCTGCTCGGTGACCGCTTCCCAGCCCTTGCCCCGGTGCCCGCCGCTCTTGCGCGGCTGGACGGTGAGCACCCGGTTGAGCAGCAGCACGCCCTGGTTCGTCCACGGGGTGAGGTCCCCGTTGGACGGCTCCGGCAGGCCCAGGTCGGTGCCGTACTCCCGGTAGATGTTGATCAGGCTGGCCGGGATCGGCCGCACCTCCGGCGCCACCGAGAAGCTGAGCCCGACGGCGTGGCCGGGGGTCGGGTACGGGTCCTGCCCGACGATCAGCACCCGCACGTCGGCGAAGGGCTGCTGGAAGGCGCGCAGCACGTTCGGGCCGGAGGGCAGGTAGGTACGGCCTGCGGTCAGCTCGGAGCGCAGGAAGTCGCCCATCGCGGCGACCCGTCCGGCGACGGGTTCCAGGGCGGTGGCCCAGCCGGGCTCGACGATCTCGTTCAGTGGACGCGGTGCCATGGTCGCCACCCTATCGGCCTACACCGACACGGCTTTCAGCGGATGATCATGTGATCGAGAGGGCCCGGCGGGCCGGCGGAACCCCAGCGGCGGGCCGGCCCGGGGCCGGCGGCGCCCCCGCCCGGACACCCTCCCCGGCCCCGCGGCGGAACCCCGGCGCGGCTACCCGACCGGCCGCCCCCGCAGCACCACCAGCCGCGGGTCCGCGAGCACCCGGACGTCCGCCCGCGGGTCCTGCGCGTACACCACGAAGTCCGCCGGCGCGCCCTCCTCCAGCCCCGGCCGCCCCAGCCACGCGCGCGCTCCCCAGCTCGCCGCCGACAGCGCCTCGGCCGGGCTCAGTCCCGCCTTCACCAGCTCCGCCACCTCCTCCGCGACCAGCCCGTGCGCCAGCGAGCCGCCCGCGTCGGTGCCGACGAACACCAGGATGCCCGCGTCGTGCGCGGCGCCCACCGTGGCGTACCGGCGCTCGTGCAGCCGCCGCATGTGCGCCGACCAGGCCGGGAACTTGGCCTCGCCGCCGGCCGCGAGGTCCGGGAAGGTCGCGATGTTGACCAGGGTCGGCACGATCGCCACCCCGCGCTCGGCGAAGACCGGGATCAGCTCCTCGGTCAGGCCTGTGGCGTGCTCGACGCAGTCGATCCCGGCCGCCAGCAGGTCCGGCAGCGACTCGGCGGAGAAGCAGTGCGCGGTGACCCGGGCGCCCTCCTCGTGCGCCGCCGCGATCGCCTCGGCCAGCGCGTCGCCGGGCCAGCAGGCGGCGAGGTCGCCGCGGTCGCGGTCGATCCAGTCGCCGACCAGCTTCACCCAGCCGTCCCCGCGCCGGGCCTCGGCCCGGACGTAGGCGGCCAGGTCGCCGGGCTCGATCTCGTGCGCGTAGTTGCGGATGTAGCGGCGGGTGCGGGCGATGTGCCGCCCGGCCCGGATGATCCGGGGCAGGTCCTCGCGGTCGTCGATCCACCGGGTGTCGGCGGCCGAGCCGGCGTCGCGGATCAGCAGGGTGCCGGCGTCCCGGTCGGTGAGCGCCTGCTTCTCGCTGGTCTCGGCGTCCACCGCGCCGTGCGCGTCCAGGCCGACGTGGCAGTGCGCGTCCACCAGGCCGGGCAGCACCCAGCCGGTCACCGTCCGGACGTCCCCGGCGGTCGGCGGGCGGGTGAAGCTCACCCGGCCGTCCACCACCCAGAGTTCGTCCCGGACGTCCTGCGGACCGACCAGCACCCGACCCCGCACGTGCAGCACCGCGCCATCGCTCATGGCCGCACTCTACCGACGGGCGGGTTCCGTGTAAGCAGTCACAATGCGGCAGACTCGTTTCCGCACCCCCACCCCGCACGACCCCCGTGCGGCCCCCGCGCGACTCCCGCGAAAGGCGATACCGACGTGAGCCCCTTCCTCGACCTGCCCCCGCTCAGCGCCGCCGAGTTCGCGGCGATCGAGGACCAGGTGGCCGCCCTGCTGCACACCGGGGCCGACGTGATCGTCACCCAGGGCGAGGCGCTGCTCCCCCTGGAGGCCGCGATCCGCGGCGCCGCGCACCCCGGCTCGACCGCCCTCAACGTCGTCACCGGCCCGTACGGGCAGACCTTCGGCAACTGGCTGCGCTCCTGCGGGGCGAAGGTCGTCGACCTGGCCGTGCCCTTCGACAGCGCGGTGAGCGCCGAGCAGGTCGCCGCGGCCCTGGAGGCGAACCCGGAGATCGACTTCGTCTCCCTGGTGCACGCCGAGGCCGCCACCGGCAACACCAACCCGGTCGCCGAGATCGGCGCCGTGGTCCGCGAGCACGGCGCGCTGCTGATGCTCGACGCGGTGGCCTCCGTCGCCGCCGAGCCCGTGCTCACCGACGAGTGGGGCGTCGACCTGTGCGTCATCGGCGGCCAGAAGGCGATGGGCGGCCCGGCCGGCGTCTCCGCCGTGTCCGTCTCCGAGCGCGCCTGGGCGCGGATCGCCGCCAACCCGGCCGCCCCGCGCCGCTCCTACCTCTCGCTGCTGGACTGGAAGGAGCGCTGGACCGACGCCGGCCGCGCCGTACTGCCGCACGCCCCGGCCCAGTTGGAGATGCTCGCGCTCGGCGCCTGCCTGGACCGGATCGCCGCCGACGGCCTGCCCGCCGTGATCGCCCGGCACCGCGCCGCCTCGGCCGCCACCCGGGCCGGCGTCCGCGCGCTCGGCACCCTGGCGCCGTACGTCGTCGAGGACGCCCACGCGGCCCCGGTCGCCACCACCCTGCGCACCCCGGACGGCGTCGACGCGACCGCCCTCGCCGCCCGCCTCGACCCGGCCCTGCCGGTCCAGCCGGGCGGCGGCGCGCTGGCCGGTTCGATGCTGCGGGTCAACCACTACGGGCGGGCCGCCTCGCTGGACACCGTCCGCGCCTGCCTCACCGGCCTCGCCGCCGCCACCTCGGCCGACCCGGCGCCCGCCCTGGCCGCCGCCGAGGCCGCCTGGAACGCGACCGTCGCGGCCTGACGCGCGCACGGCGACCGTCACGGCCCGACCCACGCACGGCGGCGGCCCCGGGAGCAACTCCCG
>NZ_JBHVEU010000527.1:0-5720 GCF_042802075.1 Kitasatospora sp. NPDC057518 | reverse complement strand
CGGCCGGCCCGAGTACCCGCTGAAGGTGACGCTCAGCGCGAGCGGCGAACTCGACGCCGGCCTGCGCTTCTGGCACACCGGCGGCGCCCGGCTCGCCTACACCACGGAGGCCGGGGCGGCGGTGCTTCGCCCCCGGCTGGACGGGCTGGCCGAGGTGGTCGCGCTGGGCGACGCGGTGGACCTCGGCGCGGTGCTGGACGACCTGGGCGCCCGCGGGGTGCGCCGGCTGATGGTCGAGGGCGGCGGGGGCGTGCACACCCAGTTCCTGGCCCAGGGCCTGGCGGACGAGCTCCAGCTGGCCGTCGCCCCGCTGCTGGTCGGCCAGGCCGACGCGCCCCGGTTCGTCCGCCCGGCGGCGTTCCCGGGCGGTCCGGCCCGACGGATGCGGCTGCTGGAGGCACGTACCGTGGGCGACGTCGTCCTGCTCAGGTACGCCCCGAAGGAGCCCGCGCCGTGACCCAGTCCGCCTCCACCGACCTCGACCACCTGCGCCGGGCCGTCGAGCTCTCCCGCCGCTGCCCGCCGTCCGAGACGGCCTTCTCGGTCGGCGCGGTGATCGTCGGCGCCGACGGCACGGTGCTGGCGGAGGGCTACAGCCGGGAGGCGGACCCGCACGACCACGCCGAGGAGGCGGCGCTGGCCAAGCTCCCGGCGGGCGACCCGCGGCTGCGCGGGGCGACCGTCTACAGCTCGCTGGAGCCCTGCGGGCAGCGCGCCTCGCGGCCGATGCCGTGCGCCCGGCTGCTCCTCGCGGCGGGCGTGCCGCGGGTGGTGGTCGCCTGGCGCGAGCCGGACCTGTTCGTCACCGACTGCCAGGGCACCGCGCTGCTGACGGCGGCCGGGGTCGAGGTGGTGGAGCTGTCGGAGCTGGCCGAGGAGGCCCGGGCGGTCAATGCCCACCTGCTCGGATGATCTTTTGTATCATCGAGAAACAAAGAGCTCGCATTCTCCGGCTCTCCCGTCGCCACACTCCCCGAGGAGCCGCCCCATGACCGCTGCCCCCGTCCGGCTGACCGCCCGCGCCCTCCTCCTGGACATGGACGGCACCCTCGTCAACTCCGACGCCGTGGTCGAGCGCTGCTTCAGCCGCTGGGCCGAGCGGAACGGCCTGGACCCCGCCGAGGTGCTCGCCGTCGCCCACGGCCGCCAGGGCCACGCGACCATGGCCCTCCTGTTGCCCGACCGCCCGGCCGAGCTCAACCTGGCCGACAACGAGCGGATCCTCGCCGAGGAGCGCGCCGACACCGAGGGCGTCGTCCCGGTGCCCGGCGCCGCCGCCTTCCTCGCCTCGCTGACCGGCCTCCCGCACGCCCTGGTCACCTCCGCCGACCTGCCGCTCGCCCGGATCCGGATGACCGCCGCCGGGCTCCCGATGCCGTCCGTCCTGGTCACCGCCGAGTCCGTCGGCGCCAGCAAGCCCGACCCCGAGGGCTTCCTCAAGGGCGCCGCCGACCTCGGCTTCGCCCCCGCCGACTGCCTCGCCTTCGAGGACTCCGGCGCCGGCATCGCCGCCGCCAAGGCCGCCGGCGTCCGCGTCGTCGGCGTCGGCCCGCGCGCCCTCCCCCACCACCCGGACGCCCACGCCGACACCCTCACCACCGTCACCGTCACCGCCGCCCCCGACGGCCTCCTCACCGTCACCGTCGGCTGACCCCGGAAACACCGCACCGCCCGGACCCCGCACGAACACGGGGCCCGGGCGGTCCGGGTACGCGGCGGCGGCCGGCCGTCAGACGTTGCAGCGGAATGCTCACCATGCGGCTGTGACCTGCGAAGATGCTGATCCCGGCGACCCAAGTCAGCACAGAATCAGCACGGTGGCTCGAACTCGACGCCGGCCATCAGTAGCGGTAGCGGGCGGCCAGAACGATGATCTCCCGGTCCGTCACCAAGTAGACGAGGCGATGCTCGTCGTCGATCCGCCGCGACCAGGCCCCGGGCAAGTGGTACTTCAGTGGCTCGGGCTTGCCGATACCAGTGAACGGGTCGCGCAACACGTCCTCGATGAGCTTGTTGATCCGGGCAAGCATCTTGCGGTCGCTCTTGAGCCAGGAGGTGTAGTCCTCCCAGCCGGTCTCCTCGAAGACGAGCCTCACGCGGCACCCTTCTCGGGACCCGCCACATCCGGGTCGATCAGCTCCCGCTCGGAAAGCCCCGCGCCGCCGAGGGCGTTCTCGTAGGCCTTGAGCAGCCGCCGGGCGTTGGCGGGTGAGCGCAGCAGGTACGAGCCTTCGCGCAGGGCCGCGTAGTCCTCGGCCGAGACGAGTACGGCATTCCCGTGCCTGGAGACGATCTCGATGGCGTCGTGGTCCTCGTTGACCTTCTTGATCAACGGGAAGAGGTCCCGGCGGGCCTCGCTCGCGGTGATGGACATGATGGGAACCCCTTCCGCAAGTGGTACGAAAAAGCGTACCACTCGGGGGCAACGTCGAGCCGGACGGGCACATGCCGGAGGGGTCGGACTTCCCCTGGAAGTCCGACCCCTTGTACGGGAGTTGCGCTACCCGGTCAGACGTTGAAGCGGAACTCCACGACGTCGCCGTCCTGCATGACGTACTCCTTGCCCTCGATGCGGGCCTTGCCCTTGGCGCGGGCCTCGGCGATGGAGCCGGTCTCGACCAGGTCGGCGAAGGAGATCACCTCGGCCTTGATGAAGCCCTTCTGGAAGTCGGTGTGGATGACTCCGGCGGCCTCGGGGGCGGTGGCGCCCTTCTTGATGGTCCAGGCGCGGGTTTCCTTGGGGCCGGCCGTCAGGTAGGTCTGGAGGCCGAGGGTGTTGAAGCCGACCCGGGCGAGGGTGGCGAGGCCGGGCTCCTCCTGGCCCATGGACTGGAGCAGCTCCAGGGCCTCGGCGTCGTCCAGCTCGATCAGCTCGGACTCGATCTTGGCGTTCAGGAAGATCGCCTCGGCCGGGGCGACCAGCTCGCGCTGGGCGTCCTTGAAGTCCTCGTCGGCCAGCTCGGCCTCGTCCACGTTGAAGACGTAGAGGAAGGGCTTGGCGGTCAGCAGGTGGAGGTCGCGGATCGGGGCGGTGTCGAAGCCGGCCTCGAAGAGGGTCTTGCCGGTCTCCAGGATCGCCTGCGCGGCCTCGGCGGCGGCCAGCACGGGGGCGGTGTCCTTCTTGAGGCGCGCCTCCTTCTGGAGCCGCGGCAGGACCTTCTCGATGGTCTGGAGGTCGGCCAGGATCAGCTCGGTGTGGATGGTCTCGATGTCGTCCTTGGGCGACACCTTGCCGTCCACGTGCACCACGTCCGGGTCGGTGAAGGCGCGCACGACCTGGCAGATCGCGTCGGACTCGCGGATGTTGGCGAGGAACTTGTTGCCCAGGCCCTCGCCCTCGCTGGCGCCGCGCACGATGCCGGCGATGTCGACGAAGTCGACGGTGGCCGGGAGGATGCGCTGGGAGCCGAAGATCTCGGCGAGCTTGGCCAGCCGCGCGTCCGGGACGCCCACCACGCCGACGTTCGGCTCGATGGTGGCGAACGGGTAGTTGGCCGCCAGCACGTCGTTCTTGGTCAGGGCGTTGAACAGGGTCGACTTGCCGACGTTCGGCAGGCCGACGATTCCGATCGTGAGCGACATGAAGCGCAGTCCCGTGGGCTTGGAGGAGTTGGGTCGGCACCGTACGGGCCGACCCCCAAGTCTACGGGCAGCCCCCGCTCCGCCTCACTCCTCGGTCGGCGCCGCCCCGGGGCTCCAGGAACTCCAGCCGGTTGCCCAGCTTGTCGTCGGCGTAGAAGCGCCGGTGGCCGGGCAGGTCGTCGTCCCAGGTCACCGGGTGGCCGTGCGCGGCGAGGCGGTCGGCGAGGGCGTCCAGCGAACGGACCAGGATGCCCGGGTGCCCCTTGCGGGACGGACGGAAGTCCGGGGCCACGCCCAGGTGCACCTCGACCCCGCCGCCGCGGAACCAGCAGCCGCCGCGGGCGGCCAGCACCGGCGGCTTCGCCAGCTCGGTCATGCCGAGCACTCCGGACCAGAAGGCGCGGCACTCGTCCTCGGCGCCGGCCGGGATGTCGAGCTGGACGTGGTCGAGCCGTTCGAAGGTGAAATCGGTCATGCTGTTCCCCCGTGGAGAGACCCGTGAACGGATCCGGTGGTCGTCGTGTGCCGACTCGATCGGGCAGGTCAGCCGACCTGCGCGACGACCTGAGTGACGATCACATCAGTACTCCGTCCGGAGACACGGGACAAGACCTGAACGGTCCATTACACAGTGTGGCGATGATCGGACCGTACGTTGGGCGGGTGGAGCAGAGCATCCGTACCCAGCCGCCAGGGCCCAGACGCCGTCCGCCGACCGGCGCGGCCGCAGCCGCCGTCCCCGGTCCAGGCCGGGCTCCCGAGACCGCCGGAGCCCCCTCCGGACCCGCCCCCGGCTCCCGCCCGCGCCCTTCGGCCGGCCCGTCCGCCGCGCGCCCGGCCACCCGCCCGGCCACCCCCCGGCCGCGCCTGCGCCTGCCGCTGCGCGGGCGCGGCGACGAGCCGCTGTACGGGCGGCGGCGCACCGGCCGGCCGACCCGGCTGACGGCCATCGGCACCGGGCTGGTCGCCGTCCTGGCGACGCTCGCGGTGGCGGGCGTGGACCGGCTGCTGTTCGACGGCCTGGGCTGGCTGTTCGGCCTCGGCTACCTGGTGGTCTGCTTCCAGCTCGCCGTCCGGGTGCGCTACGCCGACCTGCTGGCCGCACCGATCAGCGGGCCGATCGCCTTCGCCCTCGCGCTGCTGCTGCTCGAACCGGTGGGCTCCCCGGGCGTCACCGCCCAGGTGGTCTCGCTGGCGACCGGGCTGGCGCTGCGGGCCGGCTGGCTGTTCTCCGGTACCGGGCTGGCCGCGCTGATCGTGCTCGCCCGGTTCGTCGCCCAGCGCCGGATCCAGCGCTCCCGCTGAGCGGCGGCGCCGCGCGAGCGCCCCTCAGCCCCCGGCCCGGGCCGCCGCCATGGCGGCCCCGACGATGCCCGCGTCGTTGCGCAGCTCCGCCGGCACCACCCGTGCCCGGCGGTCCTTCAGCAGTGGCAGGAACTTCTCGTGCTTGCGGCTCACCCCGCCGCCGATCACGATCAGCCCTGGCGAGAAGAGCATCTCCACCAGGTCCAGGTACTCGTCGACCCGCCCGGCCCACTGCTCCCAGTCCAGCCCGTGCCGCTCCTTGGCGGCCGAGGAGGCCCGGCGCTCGGCGTCCTTGCCGCGCAGCTCCAGGTGGCCCAGCTCGGTGTTGGGCACCAGCGTCCCGTCCACGAACAGGGCGCTGCCGATGCCGGTGCCGAAGGTGAGCACCAGGACCACGCCCGACTCGCCCCGCCCGGCGCCGTGGGTCAGCTCGGCCAGCCCGGCCGCGTCCGCGTCGTTCAGGACGGTCGCGGGCATGCCGAGCGCCTGGCGGAAGAGGCCCGCCGCGTCCAGGCCGATCCAGCCCTTGTCCACGTTGGCGGCCGTCCTGGTGTGACCGTCGACGACCACGCCGGGGAAGGTCAGCCCGACCGGGCCCTGGTGGTCGAAGTGGCGGACCACCTCGCAGACGGCGGCGACCACGGCCTCGGGGGCGGACGGCTGCGGGGTGAGCACCTTCCGGCGCTCCTCGGCGAGCACGCCCCGGGCGAGGTCGACGGGCGCGCCCTTGATCCCCGAGCCGCCGATGTCCACGCCGAATACCGCCGTCATCACGTCCGCCCTCCGCCGTCGGCCGCGGACGGGCGTCCGCGGCCGGTGCCTTGTCCACAGCC
>NZ_JBHVEU010000526.1:0-5739 GCF_042802075.1 Kitasatospora sp. NPDC057518 | reverse complement strand
GCCGGGGGGGCGCCCGGGGGCCGATCCCCCTGGGGGGGGGGGGCCCCACCGGGTCGGCGTGGGGGGGCCCGCCCGGCTCGGTGGGGGGGGAACGGCGGGGCACCGCCCCCGGGGTCCGTCGTCGAAGGACGGGCCGGGGACCTTGTCTCCGGCCCGTCCACTCTAGTAAAATGTCACACCTCATCAAGGAGCTCATGTGTCCATCACCCAGCACGACAGCACCCGTCCCTGGCGCGGCATCATGGTCGCCACCACGCTTCCGCTGCGCCCGGACCACTCCGTCGACTACGACGCCTACGCCGAGCACGTCCGCTGGCTGATCGACTCCGGCTGCGAGGGCGTCGTCCCCAACGGCTCGCTGGGCGAGTACCAGACGCTCACCGCCGAGGAGCGCGCCAAGGTCGTCGAGGTCGCCATCGAGGCGGCCGGCGACGGCTCCCGGGTGATGCCCGGCGTGGCCGCCTACGGCAGCGCCGAGTCCCGCCGCTGGGCCGAGCAGGCCGCCGAGGCCGGCGCCGGCTCCGTCCTGCTGCTGCCGCCGAACGCCTACCGGGCCGACCACGCCTCGGTGCGCGCCCACTACGCCGAGGTCGCCAAGGCCGGGCTGCCGATCGTGGCGTACAACAACCCGATCGACACCAAGGTCGACCTCGTCCCCACGCTGCTCGCCCAGCTGCACGCCGAGGGCTCGATCGTCGCGGTCAAGGAGTTCAGCGGCGACGTCCGCCGGGCGTACGAGATCGCCGAGCTGGCCCCCGGGCTGGACCTGCTGATCGGCGCCGACGACGTGCTGCTGGAGCTGGCGCTCGCGGGCGCGGTCGGCTGGATCGCCGGCTACCCGAACGCCCTGCCGGCCGCCTCGGTCGCGCTCTACGACGCCGCCGTCTCCAAGGACCTGGAGAACGCGCTGCCGCTGTACAAGTCGCTGCACTCGCTGCTGCGCTGGGACTCCAAGACCGAGTTCGTCCAGGCCATCAAGCTCTCGATGGACATCGCCGGGCGCCCCGGCGGCCCGGTGCGCGCCCCGCGCCTGCCGCTCGTCCCGGAGATCGAGGAGGCCGTCCGCGCGGCCACCGAGAAGGCGCTGGCCGACGGCCTGGTCTGACACCGGCGCGATCCCGGGCCTCCGGGCCGGCTGCGGCGGCAGTCGGCCCGGCCTACCCACCAACCATCCGAACCTGTACGGGAGTTGTGACCCATGCGCAGCCGCCACGTGTTCCACGCCGTCGACTCGCACACCGAGGGCATGCCGACCCGGGTGATCACCGGCGGCTTCGGCGTCATCCCCGGCGCCACCATGGCCGAGCGCCGGGTGCACTTCCAGGAGCACCTGGACCACTTCCGCACCCTGCTGATGTACGAGCCCCGCGGCCACGCCGCGATGAGCGGCGCGATCCTCCAGCCGCCGACCCGGCCGGACGCCGACTTCGGCGTGCTCTACATCGAGGTCTCCGGACTGCTGCCGATGTGCGGGCACGGCACCATCGGGGTCGCCACCGTACTGGTCGAGACCGGGATGGTCCCGGTGGTCGAGCCGGTCACCACCGTACGGCTGGACACCCCGGCCGGACTCGTGGTCGCCGAGGTGAAGGTCGAGGACGGCGCCGCCAAGGCGGTGACCATCCGCAACGTGCCCTCCTACTCCGTCGCCCTGGACCGCAAGGTCGAGGTGCCCGGCTACGGCACGGTGACCTACGACCTCGCGTACGGCGGCAACTACTACGCCATCCTGCCGCTCGCCGAGTTCGGGCTGCCCTTCGAGCGCGAGCGCAAGCAGGAGATCCTGGACGCCGGCCTGGCCATGATGGACGCGATCAACGCGGGCCCGGACCGGCCGGTGCACCCGGAGAACCCGTCCATCCACAGCTGCCACCACGTCCAGCTGCTCGCCCCCGGCTCCACCGCCGAGCACTCCCGGCACGCGATGGCCATCCACCCCGGCTGGTTCGACCGCTCGCCCTGCGGCACCGGCACCTCGGCGCGGATGGCCCAGCTGCACGCTCGCGGCGAACTGCCGCTCGGGCGGGACTTCCGCAACGACTCCTTCATCGGGACCACCTTCACCGGGCGGCTGGTCGAGGAGACCGAGGTGGCCGGGCTGCCCGCGGTGGTGCCCACCGTCACCGGGCGGGCCTGGGTCACCGGTACCGCCCAGTACTTCCTCGACCCGAGCGACCCGTTCCCGGCGGGCTTCCTGCTCTGACCCCTCCTTCCTCCTTCGTCCCCGTACCTCCCCCCGAAGGGCTGCTGGCCGTGACCATCACCTCGTACAACCCCGCCGACCCCGACGACCTCGTGGTCGCCGTCGAGGAGCCCGGCGCCGAGGCCGTGCGGGCCGCCGTCGGGCGGGCCCGGGCGGCGCAGGGCGACTGGCTCGCCGCCGGGGCGGGCGCCCGGTCGGCGGCGCTCGGCCGGATCGCGGACGCCGTGGAGGCGCACGCCCACGAGCTGGCCGCGCTGATCGTGCGCGAGGTCGGCAAGCCGCTGGCCGAGGCGCTCGGCGAGGTCGCCCGCACGGCGGCGATCTGGCGCTACTACGCGCAGGCGCCGTACGCGCCGTCCGGTGCGGTGCACGAGACCGCCGCCGGCCCCGGGCTGCTGCTCACCCGGCGCCGCCCGTACGGGGTCGCCGGACTGATCGCGCCGTGGAACTTCCCGCTGGCGATCCCGACCTGGAAGGCCGCGCCGGCCCTCGCCGTCGGCAACGCGGTGGTGCTCAAGCCGGCCCCCGAGGCGACGGCCTGCGCGCTGCGGCTGGCGGAGCTGGCCGGGCTGCCCGAGGACGTGTTCACGGTGCTGCCCGGCGGGGCGGAGGAGGGCGCGGCGCTGGTCGACGCCGCCGACGTGGTCTCCTTCACCGGCTCGACCGGCGTCGGCCGGGCCGTGGTGCGGGCCGCGACCGACCGCGGGGTACCGGTGCAGGCCGAACTCGGCGGGCTGAACGCCGCGCTGGTGCTGCCGGACGCCGACATCGCGCAGGCCGCCGGGCACATCGCCGCGGCCATCGCCGGGTACGCCGGGCAGAAGTGCACCGCCACCAGCCGGGTGATCGCGGTCGGCGCCGCGTACGAGCCGCTGCGCGAGGCGCTGGTCAAGGCGCTGGCGGCGGTCGACGACGCGGTCTGCGGGCCGGTGATCAACGCCGGGGCGCGGGAGCGGCTGACCGGGGCCGTCTCCTCGGCCGTCGAGGCCGGGGCCAGCGTGCTCACCGGCGGCGGGGTGCCCGAGCGGACCGGCTGGTACGTCGAGCCGACCCTGCTCGCCGAGGTGCCGGCCGAACACCCGCTGGCCCGCGAGGAGTTCTTCGGCCCGATCGCGGTGCTGCACGCCGCGGCCGACCTGGACGAGGCCATCGCGCTCGCCAACGACACCCCGCACAGCCTCTCCACCTCGGTGCACACCCGCAGCCTGGACGTGGCGCTGGCCGCCGCCGACCGGCTGGACGCGGGCATGATCCGGGTCAACGCCCCGTCCAGCGGCGTCGACTTCCACCTGCCCTTCGGCGGGGCCAAGGGCGCGAGCCACGGCGACCGCGAACAGGGCCAGGCCGCCCTGGACTTCTACACCGTCAGCCGGACCGTCAGCGTGCTGCCGGGCGGAGGTGCGCTCTGATGTTCGTACGGACGGTCGACTACCACACGGCCGGCGAGCCGTTCCGGATCGTGCTCGACGGCGTGCCCCCGATCCCCGGCGACACCGTCGCCGAGCGCCGGGCCATCGCGCTCGGCGCGGGCGGCAGCGCGACCGCGCCCCGGCCCAGCGCGCTGGACGAGGTCCGGCAGCTGCTCAGCCGGGAACCGCGCGGCCACGCCGGGATGTACGGCGGCTTCCTGGTCCCGCCGGACGACGACGAGGCGCACCTGGGCGTGCTGTTCTGGCACAAGGACGGCTACTCCACCGCCTGCGGACACGGCACCATCGCGCTCGGCGCCTGGGCGGTGGACTCCGGACTGGTGGCCGCCCCCGCGGACGGCGTGGCGCGGGTGCGGATCGACGTGCCGTCCGGCCGGGTCACCGCCCTGGTGCACCGCTCCGGCGGGCGGACCACCGGGGTGACCTTCCGCAACGTGCCCAGCCGGGTCACCGCGCTGAAGCTCCCGGTGGAGACCTCGCGCGGCACCGTGGAGGTCGCCGTGGCGCACTCCGGCGCCTGCTACGCCTCGGTGCCCGCGGCCGCCCTCGGGCTCGCCGTGGAGAAGCAGCAGCTGCCCGAACTCACCGCCGTGGGGCGGGAGATCAGGGCCGCGCTGGCCGGCTCGGAGGCGGTCGCCCACCCGACGGACGCCCGGCTGTCGGGCGTCTACGGGGTCATCCTCCACGACGAACTCCCCCCGGTGGACGGGGTGCTGAACCAGCGCAACGTCACCGTCTTCGCGGACGGCCAGATCGACCGCTCGCCCTGCGGCTCCGGCACCTCCGCCCGGCTCGCGGTGCTCGCCGCCGAGGGGCGGCTGGCCCCGGGCGAGCCGCTGCGGCACGAGTCGATCATCGGGACGGTCTTCAGCGGGCAGGTCCTCCCGGGCGGCGACCCGCAGGGCGAGGGCGTGGTCACCGAGGTCGGCGGGACGGCCTTCCGCACCGGCGAGCACGGCTTCGTGCTGGAGCCGGACGACGAACTGGGAGCGGGGTTCCTGCTGTGACCACCGTGCGTGCGACCGACGCCGTGAAGCCAACCGAAGTGCCCGGCGCGGCGGTTGTGCCGCTCCAGTACGCCGTGCCGGGCACCGGCGGGGTCGGGCCCGCCGGGGCGGTGGGGGCGATCGAGCGGGTGCTGCTGGACGGGTTCGACCCGGAGGCGGCACCCGCCCGGTCGGCCGTACCGGTGCCCGCCGGCGAACTGCTGATGATGCCGGCCGCCGCCGGGCCGTACGCCGGCGTGAAGATCGCCGGGGTCGCGCCCGCCAACCCGTCGGCCGGACTGCCCCGGATCACCGGCAGCTACCTGCTGCTGGACGGGCCCACCCTCCAGCCGCTCGCCCTGCTGGACGGCGCCGCGCTCACCGCGCTGCGCACGCCCGCCGTCACCGCGGCCGCGCTGCGGCGGCTGGCCGTGCCGGAGGCCGAGCACCTGGTGCTGTTCGGCTCCGGACCGCAGGCGTACGGGCATCTGGACGCCCTGCTCGCCGTCCGGCCGCTGCGCCGGCTCACCGTGGTGGCGCGCAACGCCGAACGGGCCGGGGCGCTGGCCGCGTACGGGCGGGAGCTCGGGCTGGCGGCCGAGGTCGGCGACCCGCGCGCGGTCCGCGAGGCGGACCTGGTGGTCTGCTGCACCACCGCGCGCACCCCGCTGTTCGACGGCGCCCTGGTGCCCGCCCACGCGGCGGTGGCGGCGGTCGGCTCGCACGAGCCGGACGCCCGGGAGGTGGACGAACTGCTCGTCCAGCGCGCCGAGTTGTACGTCGAGGCGCGTACCGTCGCGGAGCGCGAGGCCGGGGACCTGCTGATGGCGGGCGTGGCCGGGCGGCAGCTGTGGAACCTCGCCGAACTGGTGCGCGGCGACGCGCTGGTGCCCGACGGGCGGCCGCGGTTCTTCAAGAGCGTCGGGATGGCCTGGCAGGACCTGGCCGTCGCGGCGGAGGTGTACCGGGCCGCGTCCTAGGGCGTGTCTTCAAACTCGCGTCTGCGGGGCGACGCCGGGGCACGTACCTCGCCGCGTTGTCGTCGGTCGCCAATGCTCCGCAGTGGCTCCCTCCTCCGCCTTGCGATGCACGCACCCCAACGCCGCCCCGCCCGCCCTCC
>NZ_JBHVEU010000525.1:0-5760 GCF_042802075.1 Kitasatospora sp. NPDC057518 | reverse complement strand
GGCGAGAGGTTCTCCACCGTCAAACCCGCCTGAGCGACGCCGACGGCCGCCCTCCCCCACGCGGGGACGGGCGGCCGTGGTGTGTCCGGAGGAGGGGCGGGCTCAGCCGCCCGGCTCGATGGTGATCTGGTCGACCAGGACCGCGCCGGAAGGCACCGTGAGGGTCACCGTGTTCGGCCCGGCCTGGAACTGCGGCAGTATCCAGGTGCTGTACCAGGCGGAGGTCTGGTCCTTGGGCTGCGGCCCGTAGATCCTGTACGTCACCCCGCTCGGCCAGTCCTTGCCGTTCACCGCGGCCGAGCCCTTGAACTCCGCGCCCGAGTAGTTGTAGTGCACGGTCAGCTTGTACGACCCGGCGGTGGCGATCTCGCCGGTCCAGGTCACCGAGCCGCCCGGCTGGAGCGTCAGGTAGCTGCCGTCGGCCGACTTGGCGCCCTTGACGGTGTTGCCGGAGGGCGCGTTCTGCCCCTGGAGCTGGCCGGCGTCCACGGTCGTCGGTCCGGAGACCGGGGTGGCGCTCGCCGAGGGGGAGCCGCTGGCGGTCGTGGCGGTCGGCCCCGGGGTGGTGGTGGCCGGCGGGGCGGTGGTGGCGGTGCCGCCCTTGCCGGTCTTGTTGTCGTCCGGGTCCCCGGTGGAGAGGGCTATGCCCGCCCCGATCGCTATCGCCGCGACCACGGCCACCGCGCCGATCACCGCGCCCTTGCTCCGGCCGCTGCTGCGCGGCTCCTCCCCCGGCTGCGGCCGGGAGTGCTCGGCGTAGCGGGTCTGCTGGGTGGGCGCCGCACCGTACTCGGGCTGCTGCGGCGGGCCGGGCTGACCGTACGGGGCCTGCGGCTGGCCGCCCGGGTACTGCGGCGGCATGCCCTGCTGGCCGTACGGCTGCTGCTGTTGCTGCTGTGCCCGCGGCGGGTAGCCGTACTGGGCGCGCCCGACCTCCATCGGGCGGCTGTACGGCGTGCGCGGGACCCCCTGCTGCGGCTCGGCCGGCTGCCCGGTGGAACCGTCGGCCGGGCGGTAGAGGTAGCCGAACGGGTCGTCGTCCTGCGGGGCACCGCCCCCCTGGCCCTCGGGCACTCCGTTGCTGCCGGCGGTCGTCACGGTGGTCTGCTCCCCCATCCGGTGCGCCGCCTGCTGCGGGCGGCGCAGATCATGGACGCTGTCGTACCGGGAACCCTACCTGCCGTATGTGACGGCGGGAAAAGAACCCTTGACAACTCACGGGTAACCGGGACCGACCAGGGCCGGCCCGGGCCCGCGGGGGCCGCCGCCGGCTCAGCCCGCGCGCCGGTGCGAGCGCTCGCCGCGCGCCCCGCGCACCGCCCCGCCCCGGGCCCGCTTCTCGTCGTACATCCGCTCGTCCGCGGTCTGCAGCACCTCCTCGATGCTCATCCCGCAGCCGGCCCAGCCGACGCCGAGGCTCACCCCCACCCGCATCGCCCGTCCGTCGATCCGCATCGGCGGGATGATCGCGCCCCGCAGCCGGTGGGCGAGGTCCTTGGCCTCCTCGCGGCCGATCCCGTCCGCCAGCACCACGAACTCGTCGCCGCCGAGCCGGGCCACCGTGTCGCCGTCCCGGACGGCCTGGCTCAGCCGCCGGGCGACCTCGACCAGCACCGCGTCGCCCGCGTTGTGGCCGAACCGGTCGTTGATCGACTTGAAGCCGTCCAGGTCGCAGAAGAGCACCGCGAGCCCCTTGTCCACCGCCGCCGCGGTGCCCGAGCGGAACGGCGCCGACCAGGCCTCGCCGCCCGGCCCGTACTCGGCCGGGACCACCGCGTGCACGTGCTCCCCGAAGCCCGGGCCGAGCCCGCCCGGCAGCCCCTCGGGCAGGCCGTAGCCGTGCGCCGGCCCGGCGTACCGGTCCGCGCCCTCCAGCCCGTCGTGCGCCGCGTGCGCGCTGTAGGAGTCGGCCGGGTAGCCGTACGGCTGCGGGTAGGCCACCTCGACCTGCCCGCCGGTGGCGCCGACCGGCTGCGGCTGGGCGCAGAGCCGGCGGGCCAGCCGGGCCTTGAGCTCGGCGCCGTTCGGCAGCCCGGTCAGGGCGTCGTGGCTGGCCCGGTGGGCGAGCTGGAACTCGTGCCGCTTGCGGTCCTCGATGTCCTCGACGTGGGTGAGCAGGAAGCTCGGCCCCTCGGCCGCGTCCGCGACGATCGAGTTGCGCAGGCAGACCCACTGGTAGCCGCCGTCCCGCCGGGACAGCCGCAGCTCCGCGCGGCCGCTCTCGGCGCTGGTGCGCTCCAGCAGCGCCCGGTCCTCGGGGTGCACGAGGTCGGCGAAGCTCTGCTGGCGCAGCACCGCCCGGGGCCGGCCGAGCAGTCGGCAGAGCGCGTCGTTGACCCTGGTCAGCTGGCCGCGCCCGACGCCGTGCAGCTCGGTGATCGCCATCCCGCTGGGCGCGTACTCGAAGGCCTGGCGGAAGCTCTCCTCGCTGGCCCGCAGCGCCTGCTGCTCCTTCTCCAGGCGGGCCAGCGCGCGCTGCATCTCGGCCCGCAGCCGGGCGTTGCCGATCGCGATGGAGGCCTGCAGGGAGAACATCTCCAGCGCCTCACGGGTCCAGGCTCCGGGCCGCTTGCCGCTGCGCGGGCGGTCCACCGAGAGGACGCCGAGGAGGTCGCCGCCGGCGCTGTACATCGGGGCGAGCAGCCCGTCGGCGGGGTGCCAGTCGTTGGCGTACACCGGCAGCGGGCCGTCCCCGATCCAGCGCGGGATGTCGCTGGCGACGGCCCAGCCGCGGTCGTACGGCAGGAAGCGCAGGGTGCCCCAGTGGTCGCTGACGCCGAGCAGCCGGTCCCAGGACTCCCGGGAGCCGACCTGGCCGAGCAGGACGGAGGGGCCGCCCATCGGGCTCTCCTCCAGCTCCCAGACGGCCGCCACCACGAGGTCGCCGTCGGGCCGGACGAGGCTGACCGCGGCGGCGTCGAAGCCGAGCCCGTGCACCGCGCCCTCGACCACGGCCTGGAGCGTGCCAGCGAGGCTGCGGGCAGCGTTGAGGTCCGCCACGACCCGGTGCAAGGTGCGGAGGGTCGCGAGACGGACGTACGGCTCCGACTCGGCTTCCATGCGGGGGCTCCCCGGCTGCTTCGGATAGTTCTTGATTGGTTATCGTCCGATTGCCAGAAGAACTGAATCACAGGGAGCACAGCGCTCGGCACGCTCGGTCAGCAATAGGCCATCACTTGTGACTTAAATCACACGAGACTAATGCGCCCTTAATCAGTTCATCTGTCCCGTAGTGGGACATACAGCGCCATCGGAACTTTTCTGGTGGTCGACCGCATTGGCCGCCGACTGAAGCCGACTGCGCCCGCCAGTCCGGTCGCTTCACTCCTGAGGGTGAGTTCGGCCACCGGGCGTAACCCTTCGGCCGGACCGCCGGTCCTACGACCAAGGCCCGATGCCGTTCCTCCCAGGTGACGACTACCGTGCGGTACGTGTACCCGTCGCCGCAGCCCGAAGCTGCCCCCCACGCCACGCCCGACGAGTTCCGGGCTGCCCTCTCCCAGCTCGCCGCCGGCGTGAGCCTGGTGACCGTCCACGACCCGGAGGACGGCGAGGACGTCGGCATGACCGCCACGTCCTTCCTCTCGGTGTCGCTGGAGCCGCCGCTGGTGCTGATCTCGGTCCGCGAGGACTCCCGGATGGACGAGGTGCTCTCCCGGGTGGACACCTGGGCGGTCTCGGTGCTGACCGAGGGACAGAAGACGCTCGGCTCCCGGTTCGCCATGAAGGGCCGGCTCAGCGACCGGCTGCTGTTCGCGGACACCCCGCACCACCGCGGCCCGCGCACCGGCGCCCCGCTGGTCGACGGCGCGCTGGCCACCGTCGAGTGCCGCACCGAGCAGCGGATACCCGCCGGCGACCACACCCTGCTGCTCGGCCGCGTCCTGGAGGCCACGGTGCCCGACCCCGGCGGCCGCCCGCTGCTCTACTTCCGCGGCGGTTACCGCACCCTCGGCTGAGGGCCCGGCCGGCTACTCGCCGCCCCGCGGCGCCCGGCGGCCCCGCTTCAGCTCGGAGCGGTGCTTCTTGTTCTCCAGCCGCCGCTGGACCATCCCCCGGCTCGGCCTGGTCGCCCGCCGGGCCTTCGGCGGCGGCGCGCACGCCTCGGTCAGCAGCGCCGACAGCCGGGCCGCGGCCGCCTCCCGGTTGCGCCACTGCGAGCGGAACTCCGAGGCCTGGACCACCAGCACCCGGCCGTCCACCAGCCGGCCGGCCAGCCGCTCCAGCGCGCGCTCGCGCCACACCTCGGGCAGCGCCCTGGTCGAGGCCAGGTCGAAGCGCAACTCGGCCTTGGAGTCGGAGGTGTTGACGTGCTGGCCGCCGGGGCCGGAGGAACGCGAGAAGCGCCAGACGAGCTCGGCGTCGGGGACGACCACCGACCCCCGTACGCGGATGGGCTCGGACATGCGCCCATCATCCCGCGCCCGGCCCGTCCGGTCACCCGGATATCGGTACGCCCCCCGCTTCCGCACCCGGTTACCCCCGGGCGCCCCGAGCCCCGACAATGGCGTACGTGATCGAGCTCGGCTACTCCCTCTCCAACCGCTTCCCCGACCCCCCGCAGACGGACTACCGCACCGCGTCCGTGCACGCCCTGCGGTACGACCTGTTCTGCGGCGACGTCTACCTGGACGGCGAGGGCTCGGAACTGTCCACCGCCTGGGGCTGGGTGCCCGTGCTCGACTTCGCCTGGGCACTGTGCGACGTCGCCGAACTCCTGGACCGCGACCCGGACGGCGTCCGGGCCGCCCGGGTGCAGACCGCCGACCTCGACTTCACCCAGAACACCGAGCTGCTGCGCTTCGCCCGCCGCTTCAACTGGGTCGAGGTCACCGCCACCTGGCTGCCGGACGAGCCGCCGGTGGTGGTCCGCCACGGCGAGCTGCGGCGCGAGGCCCGGGACTTCCTCCAGGACACCCTGGCCGACCTCTTCGACATGCACCCCGACCTGGCCGACAACCCGAACATCTGGACGCTGCAGGGCCGGTTCCGGCGCATCTGACACGTCCTTTGCCCGGTCTTTGCCCTCCGTTGGGCGCCCACGAAGAATTCACGGCCCCTGCGGAACCAAGCCACCGCGGTATTGCGTTGTCCCGGGAAATAGCGAACGAAGCGAACGAAGGGACTGCAATCGTCATGCCAGTGAGCCTCTCCAAGGGTGGCAACGTCTCGCTGACCAAGGAGGCCCCCGGCCTGTCCGCGGTCACCGTCGGCCTGGGTTGGGACGTCCGCACCACGACCGGCGCCGAGTTCGACCTCGACGCCAGCGCGATCGTCCTGAACGCGGACGGCAAGGTGCTGTCCAACGGCCACTTCGTCTTCTTCAACAACACCAGCACGCCGGACAACACCGTCGTGCACACCGGTGACAACCGCACCGGCGAGGGCGCGGGCGACGACGAGTCGATCAACATCAACCTGGCCGGCCTGCCGGTCGAGGCCGCCAAGATCACCTTCCCGGTCACCATCTACGACGGCACCGCCCGCGGCCAGAACTTCGGCCAGGTCCGCAACGCCTACATCCGCGTGGTGAACGCGGCCGGCGGCGCCGAGATCGCCCGCTACGACCTCTCCGAGGACGCCGCCACCGAGACCGCGATGATCTTCGGCGAGCTCTACCGCAACAACGGGGAGTGGAAGTTCCGCGCCGTCGGCCAGGGCTACGCCTCCGGCCTGGCCGGCATCGCCCAGGACTTCGGCGTCCAGCTCTGACGCACCCGCGGACAACGCCGCGGCGCGGGAAGTCGGTCCGTCCGACTC
>NZ_JBHVEU010000524.1:0-5790 GCF_042802075.1 Kitasatospora sp. NPDC057518 | reverse complement strand
GTGTCCGGACCGGGCTCCGCCGTCGTGCGGGCCCGGGTTCCGCGGCGGTGTCCGAGTCGGTGCTCCGCCGTCGTGTCCGGCCCCGGCCGGTACCGGCCGTCCTACACTGGCCCGCTGTGAACGAAACACTCGGGGACGCCGCGCTCGTCCTCGTCTTCATCCTGCTGGGCGGGTTGTTCAACGTCGCCGAGATCTCGCTGATCTCGCTGCGCGAGGGCCAGATCCGGACGCTGGAGGCGCACGGCACCCGCCGTGCCGCCCGGGCCGCGCACCTGGCCGCCGACCCCAACCGCTTCCTGGCCGCCGTCCAGGTCGGGGTGACCTGCATGGGCTTCCTGTCCGCCGCCTTCGGCGCGGACACCCTGGCCGGCAAGGTCGCCCCGCTGTTCGTCCGGGCCGGGCTGTCCGAGGGCGTGGCCGCCGCGGTGGCCCTGGTCGGCCTCACCCTGGTGATCAGCTACGCCTCGCTGGTGCTGGGCGAGCTGACCCCCAAGCGGATCGGCCTGCAGCGCGCCGAGTCGATCGCGGTCGTCGCCGCCCCGGTGGTGGACGTGATGTCGGTGGTGCTGCGGCCGGTGATCTGGCTGCTCGGCCACTCCACCAACCTGATGGTCCGGCTGCTCGGCGGCGACCCGACCGCGGGCCGCGGCTCGATGAGCTCCGAGGAGCTGCGCGGCCTGGTCGCCGCCAATACCGAACTCGGAAGCGACGAACGGGCGTTGATCGCCGACGTGTTCTCCGCCGGGGAGCGCCAGCTGCGCGAGGTGATGGTCCCGCGCACCGAGGTGACCTTCCTGGACGCCGAGCGCCCGCTGGCCGCCGTCCGGCACCAGGCCGACACCTCGCCGCACTCGCGCTACCCGGTGGTCGAGGGCAGCGCCGACGCGGTGGTCGGCTTCGTCCACGTCCGCGACCTGTACGGCGCGCGCGGCGAGCAGGCCGTCAAGGTCCGTGACCTGGCCCGCCCGGTGAAGCTGCTGCCCGGCACCAAGCGGGTGCTGGAGGCGATGGGCGAGATGCGCCGGGAGGGCCACCACCTGGCCATCGTGGTGGACGAGTACGGCGGCACCGCCGGGATCGTCACCCTGGAGGACCTGGTCGAGGAGGTGATCGGCGAGATCCGGGACGAGTACGACAGCCCGGCGGCCGCCCCCACCCGGCGGCTGGCCGGCGGCGGCATGGAGCTGGACGGTCTGCTCAACCTCGGCGACTTCGCCGAGGAGACCGGCGTCACCCTGCCCGAGGGCCCGTACGAGACGGTGGCCGGCTGCCTGGTCGCCGCGCTCGGCCGGCTGCCCCGGGACGGCGACCAGGTGCGGGTGCCCGTCGAGGGGGGCGGCGGGGTGCTGCTGACGGTGGCCAAGGTCGAGGGCCGGCGGATCGCCCGGGTGGGGGTGAGTGCGGTCACACTGGCCGAGCCCGCGGGGGCGGAGGTTTCCTGAGCGGTCGGTGGAACTGGAAGAATGGCCCGCATGGTCAACGCAGCGGTCACTGGTCCGGTCAAGGACCGTCCCCGGGTGCTCTCCGGCATCCAGCCCACTTCCGGCTCGTTCCACCTCGGCAACTACCTGGGCGCGGTGCGCCAGTGGGTCGACCTGCAGAAGGACAACGACGCCTTCTACATGGTCGTCGACCTGCACGCGATCACGGTGCCCCAGGACCCGGCGACGCTGCGCGAGAACACCCGGGTCTCCGCCGCCCAGCTGCTCGGCGCGGGCCTGGACCCGGACCACTGCACGCTGTTCGTCCAGTCGCACGTGCCCGAGCACGCGCAGCTCGCCTGGGTGATGAACTGCCTCACCGGCTTCGGCGAGGCCTCGCGGATGACCCAGTTCAAGGACAAGTCCTCCCGGTACGGCGCCGAGGGCACCACGGTCGGCCTGTTCACCTATCCGATCCTCCAGATCGCGGACATCCTGCTCTACCAGGCCGACGCCGTCCCGGTCGGCGAGGACCAGCGCCAGCACGTGGAGATCACCCGCGACATCGCCGAGCGCTTCAACACCCGCTACGGCCGGACCCTCACGGTGCCGAAGCCGTACATCCTCAAGGAGACGGCGAAGATCCAGGACCTCCAGGACCCGGCCGTCAAGATGAGCAAGTCGGCCTCCTCGCCCAAGGGCCTGGTGAGCCTGCTGGACGACCCGAAGGCCAGCGCCAAGAAGTTCAAGAGCGCCGTCACCGACACCGGCACCGTCGTGTCCTACGACGAGGAGGGGAAGCCGGGCGTCTCCAACCTGCTGCGCGTCCACTCCGCGCTCAGCGGCCAGTCGGTCGAGCAGCTGGTCGCGCACTTCGAGGGCAAGATGTACGGCGCCCTGAAGACCGAGCTGGCCGAGCTGTTCACCGAGTGGGTCACCCCCTTCCAGGAGCGCACCCGGCTGTTCCTGGACGACCCGGCCGAGCTGGACCGGGTGCTGGCGATCGGCGCCGAGAAGGCCCGCGAGGTGGCGTCGGTGACGCTGGAGACGGTGTACGACCGGATCGGCTTCCTCCCGGCCGCCAAGCGGTGAATCCCCTCACACGCCTGCCCGGTGGTGACGGCCTCCCCGAGGTCGTCACCATCGGCGTGTCCGTGAGCGTCCCGGACCCGTACGGCACGGCGATCCAGGACGCCCGGGCCGGGCACGGCGACCCGCTGGCCCGGTCGATACCCACGCACGTCACCCTGCTGCCGCCGACCGAGGTGCCCGCGGGGGAGCTGCCGAAGATCGAGGAGCACCTGGCGGCGGTGGCGGCCGCGCACCGGCCGTTCCGGATGCTGCTGCGCGGCAGCGGGACCTTCCGCCCGGTCTCCCCGGTGGTGTACGTCCGGGTCGAGGAGGGCGCGCAGGAGTGCCGGCTGCTGGAGGCGGACATCCGCTCCGGCCCGCTGGCCCGCGAGCTGGCGTTCCCGTACCACCCGCACGTGACGGTCGCCCACGGTCTGCCGGAGGACGTGCTGGACCAGGCGTACGAGCAGGCGCGCGGTTTCCGGGCGGACTTCCCGGTGCCGGGCTTCGGCCTCTCCCGCTTCGACGCGGACGAGGTCTGGCGGCCCTGGCGGAGCTACCCGTTCGGGTGAACCGGGGTGTGCTCCGGGGCGTGTCCGAGGGTGTGTCCTAGCCCTCCCCGGCCGCCGAGTTCGAGCATCCGGTCGACCACCCGGCGGGCCGCGCCGCCGTCGTCCAGCGCGCAGTGCTCGGCCCGGAAGCGCCGGTAGCGCTCGGCGTAGCCGGGCGGCGGTCCGCCGTCGCCGTCGGCCAGTTCGCGCAGCGCGCCGAGGAGTTCGGCCGACGTGGGCACCAGCGGGCCGGGGGCGTTCGACTCGAAGTCGAAGGAGAAGCCGCGCAGGGTGTCGCGGTAGTGCTCCAGGTCGTAGGTGAAGAAGTACATCGGGCGGCCGGTGATGGCGAAGTCGAACATGATCGACGAGTAGTCGGTCACCAGCACGTCCGCGACCAGCAGCAGTTCCTGCGGGTCGGGGTAGTCCCCGCAGTCGTACAGGAAGCCGTCGCCGGCGCCCGGCAGCGGCTCGCGGACGTGCGCGTGCGGACGGACCAGCAGCACGTGGTCCGCGCCGAGCAGGCGCCGCGCGTGGCCGAGGTCCAGCCGCAGGTCGAGCCGGAACCCGTCGCCGTCGCCGCGCTGCTGGTCCTCGCGCCAGGTCGGCGCGTACAGCACGATCCGCCGGCCCTCGGGGACGCCGAGCCGGCGGCGGACGGCCGCGGCGGCCCGCGGGTCCGGGCGGGCGAGCACGTCGTTGCGCGGGTAGCCGGACTCCAGCAGCTCGCCGCCGTAGCGGAAGGCGCGCCGGAGGATCGGGGTGGCGAACGGGCTGGGGGAGAGCAGCAGGCTCCACTGCGGGGTCTCCCGGTCGAGCGCCCGCAGGTAGCCGCGGTCGGCCAGCCAGGGGCTCTCGACGTCGTGGGCGATCCGCTTCAGCAGGGAGCCGTGCCAGGTCTGCACGACGACCTGGCCGGGGCGGCGCTCCAGGAAGTCCGGGAAGTGGGTGTTGCCGACCAGGTACCGGCAGGTGGCCAGCGCGCGGTACCACTCCGGGCTCCAGCTCCGCACCGGGACGACTCCGGGCGGCAGCGCGGCCTGGGCGTCGTCGACCACCCACAGGTGCTCCAACCGGCCGTCCCGGCGGGCGAGTTCGGCGTGCACCGCGCGCGGGGAGTCGGCGTAGCCGCGGCCGCCGAACACGTCGTACAGCACCGCCTCGCGCAGCGGCGCGCGGCGGGCGGCCGGGTAGCGCTCGGTGCGCAGCCGGTGCTGGGTCCAGGCGCTGCGCTCGGTGGCGGTGAGCACCGGGGTGGAGTCCACCACCAGGGTGTCGTGCCACCGGCGTTGCAGCAGGATCCGCTTGCCGCCCGCGGTGGTGGCGGCGGGGACGGCGGTCAGCGCGCCGGGGGCGGCGAGCAGCGGCCGGCCGTCCCCGGGGCGGCCGACCGGCTCCAGCGCGGCCTCCCAGACGCCCTTGCGCAGCGGCAGCGCGACGCCGTCCGAGCCGGTCCGGGTGGCGGGCACCCGGGCCCGGAAGCGGCCGTCCGGGCCGGTGCCGACCGGGGTGCGGACCTCGCTCGCGGAGCCGGGGTGGCGCAGCACCAGCTCCAGTGCCGAGGCCGGGCCCGGGCAGTGGCCGGACAGCTCGAAGCCGCCGTCCCGTACGGCGATCCGGTCGACCAGGCCGGCCGCGGGCTGGACGCAGAGCTGGAGCCGGCCGTCGGCGAGGTGCTTGAGGTAGAGCACCCGGTCCGGGGCGCCGGGCAGCGGGTGCTGGCCGGCCACCGGGCCGCCGCGCTCGTCGAGGCAGGGCTGCACGGCGGCGCCGTCGGGGTACAGCAGCTCGGCGTCCCAGTGCTCCAGCCGGCCGCCGCCCCGCCCGTCGGCGGTGAACGGCCGGTACGGCACCCGGACGGTGAAGGTGTTGCCGGTGCGGGCGAGCGGCCGCTCGACCACCGCGTCGCTCTCCCGGTGGCGCAGCCGCAGCACGGTGCCGGAGGGGCAGGTGTCGGCGACCCCGTCCAGGTCCAGGCCGTCGGGGGCGGGGGCGGCCCGGGTGACCAGGACGGCCGGGCGCTCCAGCCGCAGGTGCAGCCGGCCGTCGGCGAAGAACGGCTGGAGCCGGACGTCGCGGTCCACCCAGTGGGCCGGCGGGTACTCGCCGGACCCGCACCAGTACGGGGCGAGGGCGCCGTACCGGCGGCGCACCCGGGCGGGGCGGGGGCGGGTGAAGAGCGTGGCCTCGATCCGCCAGTCGCCGAGCAGCCAGTGGCCCCCGCGGCGCAGCCGGC
Organism: Kitasatospora sp. NPDC057518; assembly: GCF_042802075.1. Taxonomy (NCBI): domain Bacteria; kingdom Bacillati; phylum Actinomycetota; class Actinomycetes; order Kitasatosporales; family Streptomycetaceae; genus Kitasatospora; species Kitasatospora sp. NPDC057518. The sequence goes on along the minus strand of NZ_JBHVEU010000524.1, from coordinate 511 downwards.
CGGGGGCTATCAGGGCGGTGAAGCCGGACCAGTCGTGGTTGTGCTCGGACTGGGCGCTGTCGTCGGTGACCTCGGGCATCCGGCGGGGGCGGGAGCGCAGGTGCAGCGGCGGCTGGGAGCGGTTCTGGTGGCGGAGGGTCAGCCAGGTCCAGGCGGAGCCGGGCCGACCGGTGTCCTGGCCGTCCGGGCGGGCGAAGCCGGTGAGCTCCAGGCCGCGGCCGTGCCAGCGGGCGCGCAGCAGGCCGAAGGCGACGTCCTCGTCGGCGGCGGGGTGGTCGGCGGCCACCCGGGGGGCGGCGTGCGGCAGGACCAGCCGGGTGAGCACAGGCATGGCGGTGGGAGCCCTTCGGGAGGGAGATCCACATCCCATCCAGAAATGGCGCCGGGGTCAATTGCACGCTTTTTCGAATGCCCCGGGGAATCGCGTTTCCGGGAACGCCCATTCGACATTCGAAATCGGTTTTCCGGTCGTTTCCGGATCCGGCTCCGGAAACGCGCGGGCGCCCGGCAC
>NZ_JBHVEU010000523.1:0-5791 GCF_042802075.1 Kitasatospora sp. NPDC057518 | reverse complement strand
GGGTGGGGGCGGCGGCGGCCGGGGCCTCAGGACGTGCGGGGCGGATCAGCCGTGGACGTAGACGATGCCGAGCTTGGTGAGCTGCCAGAGCTGGTCGGCGGCGCCGGTGTCGGCGGCGAGTTCGACGTACGGGTTGCCCTTGGCGTCGAGGGTGGCGCCGGCGGCCAGGACCTTGCCCTGGTCCTGGGAGTCGGCGATCTTGTAGCGACCGTTGCCGGCCGGCTTGAACACCCAGTGCTGGTTGCCGCCGCCGGTGCAGCCCCACTGCTGGATCCGGGTGCCGGGGGCGGTGGAGGCGGCGTTGGCGTCCAGGCACATGTTCCGGTTGCCGCTGAAGTCGAGCTCGTAGCTGCCGCCGGCCTTCGCCTCCAGGACGAAGGACTGGTTGAGCCCGCCGGTGGCCGGATAGGTGATCGCGGCCCGGCCGTTGGTCGCGTCGCCGTAGCTGCCGCCGCCGGTGAGGTCGAGCGCGTTGCCGCTGGCCGCGTTGGTCAGCTGGTACCAGGCGCCGTCCTCGGGGACGTCGCCGAACGGCTGTCCGGGTGTGAGCGGCTGGATCGAGGTGGTGTTCTGCTGGTTGAGGGTGCAGTACGCCTGCGCCAGCTCCGGCCGGGCGTAGAACTGGCCGAGGCAGACGCCCTCGCCGCGGTAGCCGGCCACCCGCAGGTGGTACGACTGGCGGACCATGTTCATGCACAGCCCGGGGATGCCGATCTGCGAGTCGCAGCCGTTGCGCACCCACTCGGAGAGGTTGATGACGTCCCCGTTGGTGTACTCGTACGGGGAGCTCGTCCACTCCGCGCAGACCTCGTGGCCGAAGGCGACCCGCCGCTGGTCGAGGTACCGGACGCCGGGCACCTGCTCGGCCGCGCCGCGCAGCGCGTCGCTGAGCGTCGGCACCACCCAGTTGTGGCCCCAGGCGAGGTCCTCGGGGAAGGCCGGGCAGCCGTCGGCGACCTTGCCGAGGTAGTCGTTGCGCCGGATGTCCGGGGTGATCGGGTTGAAGTACGACTGGTAGACCAGCTGGTACGAGGAGTCTGCGTAGCCGGCCCGGCGCATGGTCTGACGGATGTTCTGGAGCGCCGCGACCACCTTGGGCTGGACGCCCTTGGCGCGCCGGCGGATCTCGTCGCTGCCGATGGTGTCCCGGCAGCCCTGGTCCTTGGGGATCGGGAAGTACTGCGCGAGGCAGTGCATCATGATGCCGCTGAAGTCGAAGTCGTCGTTGGCACCGATCGTGACGACGACCATCTTGACGTCGTACTTCGCCGCCGTGTCGGCCAGTTTGACGTCCTGCTTGGGCTCGCCGAAGTCGCCGCTGCCGGGGCCGGTGACCTTCGCCAGCTCCGGGTCGCTGACCAGGTCGCCGGTCTGGGCTCCGGAACAGGCGAGGTCGATCGGGGTGACCCCGGGGATGTCGGTGACGAAGATCTCCGACTTGGGGTGGCGGTGGCAGTAGTTGGTGGGGCTGTCCGTCTCCGGGAAGTAGCCGTCGTTGGTGTCGGTGCCGGCGCCCTCCCCGGAGATGGCGCTGTCGCCGAGGGCGACGACCGCGGCCGGTCGGGTGGCCGCGGGCGCGGCCGGGGCGGGGTCGGCCAGGGCGGCGGGGGCGCCGGCCAGGCCGAGGGTGGCGAGGAGGGTTCCGGTGGCGAGCAGTGCGGCGCACCGGGAGGACCCGGTGCGTGTCCGCCGCGCCGCCGACCGTGGGGACCTGGTCACACGCGTCTCCTTGCGGGGGTGGGGGGCCGCCCGGGCGGGGCGCCGAGCGGCGCGGAGCAAGAGAGGAGCAGGAAAGGTGAGCAGGTCTCGCATTCTAGGTACTGACAAGTAACGCAACAAGGCTTGTGACACCACCGGGAACTGACGGTGCGTCGCCGCCCCGGCACGACGAAGAGCCGCCGCCCCACGCCCCAGGAGGGAAGCGCGGAACGGCGGCTCGCACCGGCCGAACCGGGTGCGGGCTCAGCCCACGTTGGCGCACTTGTTGCCGAAGGCCGGGTTCAGCAGGCCGATGATGTCGATGGTGTTGCCGCAGACGTTGACCGGAACGTGCACCGGGACCTGGATCTGGTTGCCCGAGATGACACCGGGGGAACCGGCGGCAACGCCCTGGGCGCCGGAGCTGGCCATCGCGGTACCGGCGCCGGTGGCAACGATGCCCACCACGGCCGCGCCGACAGCGGCGGTCTTCTTGATGCTCATACGAGCCTCCTGACTGTTCGACAGATATGCACGGGGAGTGCGACATCTAGAACGAGACCCCACCGGACCGGTTGCGACGCTCCCCGCACTGTCACCCATCCGGCCCAACGGCGCCGCGGACCGGGCATTCGGGTGATCGGAGGGTCCGACCGTTTCCCCGCCCGCGGTGCCTCGTTCTCCCTGACGGAACCCGGTCTCCACCGGCCCCTACGCACGAATCGAGTACCGCCCATGCGCAAGCACGCCCACGCCGTCGTCGGCATCGCGGCCACCGGCGGCTCGGTCGGCGCGGCGGGCCTCCCCTACCCGGCGTCCGGCAATCCGTGCCGGAACGCCTGACCGGAATTCCAACCGTCGCGCCTTTGTCCGAAGCCTTTCCCGGCCGTGCGGGAATCGCTTCGCGGGGCATCGCGACACGGCCGCCGCGGCCACGCCCGAGCCATGGGCGGAACACGCCGGTGTGCGCCGCCCGAGTGACAATCACGGAAATCCCTACAGCCTTCGGGTGAGTATTCGTGCTCGCCCGACTCCCGACATTTCCCTTCCGTCGGGCAGAAATCGGAGGAATGACATGCGCAACTTCAAGAAGGCCGCCGTCCTGTCGCTGGCCGCCAGCGGCCTGGTGCTCGGCGCCGCCGGCGGTGCGGTCGCCAGCTCCGGTGCCGAGGGCGTCGCCGCCGGTTCCCCCGGTGTGCTCTCCGGCAACCAGATCCAGATCCCGATCCACATCCCGATCAACCTGTGCGGCAACAGCATCGACATCATCGGCCTGCTGAACCCGGCCTTCGGCAACGCCTGCGTCAACGAAGGCTGAACCGGCCGTCGCCGCACCGGCGACAGCTGATTCGCCGAGCCCGTGCCGTGCCCCGCAGCGCCGGGGCGCGGCACGCTCCACCCGTGTGTGATCGAGGAGATCAACCCCCCATGCAGAACATGAAGAAGGCCGCCGTCCTCTCCGCCGCCGCAGCCGGCCTGGTGCTGGGCGCGGCGGGCTCCGCCGCCGCCAGCGCCGGCGCCGAGGGCGTGGCCGCCAACTCCCCCGGTGTCGTCTCCGGCAACCAGATCCAGGTCCCGGTGCACGTGCCGATCAACCTGTGCGGCAACAGCATCAACGTCATCGGCCTGCTGAACCCGGCCTTCGGCAACGCCTGCGCCAACGTCGAGGCCGTCCCGCAGCCCGCGGACGACTGCTGATCCCGATCGGCACGCGTACCGGCCGTCCTGCCCCCCGACCAGTCGGCCGGGGGGCAGTTCGGCGTCTCCGGACAACCGTCCGGTACCTCCGATCCACCGAAGGGTGATCACGATGGTTTCGAAGAAGAGCGCGGCCGGCCTGGCCGCCGCCGTGGGTGCCGCGGTGCTGCTCGGCGCCGGTTCGGCGCAGGCCGCCACCGCCCCTGGCGAGGCTCCGGCCGGCCCGGCCAAGCTGACCAAGACCGACCTGGGCCAGGCGCTGGGCGGGACGACCACCGGCCTCGGCTACGGCGTCGCGCCGATCAAGAGCCTGCGGCTGGACCCGTGGGCGAACTCCTCGGCCGACTTCCTCAACAACGGCGCGGCCCTCCAGCCGGACCAGGGCCTGCCCGCGATCGGCACCGGGACGCTCACCGGCCCGCTGAGCGCCGGCGGCGGCGTCAAGGACCTCCCGCTGGTCGGCGGGCTGACCGGCGTCCTGCCGGGCTGAGCGCCCCACCGGGCGCGCGAGAGCCCGGCATCCCGCCGCGCGGCCGGGGTGCCGGGCTCTCGTACCGGATGGGATCCCGGGGTCAGAGCCGGGTCAGAGCTGGGTCAGGTCGGTCAGGCCGGTCTGCCCCACCACGGTGGTGGCGGTCGTGGTGGTGGTGCCGGCCAGGGCGCCCGCCGTGTCGGTGAGGGAGAGCCGGCTGTCGTCGCCGCCGAGGCTGGCCTTGGCCCCGGGGATCACCTGCACCGCGCCGGAGACCAGCCGCGGGTCGATCTCGTCCACCTTCAGCCGGCCGTCGGCGAGCTGGCCGGCGCCGTCCCGGGCGAGCGAGAGCGGCTGCCCGAGGGTGAGCCCGGGGGTCTTGGCGTGCAGCGGGGCAGCCGGGGCGTCCAGCAGCACCTTGCCGAGGTCGGCGCCCTGGTCGACCAGCGGGAGCGGCAGCTCGGCCTTGGCGCTCGGACCAACCTTGCCGGTGGTCAGCTGGGGGACGATCTGCTCCGGGAGCAGCGCCCCGTCGGAGCTGGTGGTCCGGCCGGGCGCCGGCGGCATGAGCAGCGAGGTCGGGATGCCGGCCGTGAGGCGGCTGCCCAGTGGGGCGAGCGGGATGTCCGCGGGGACCTGCTGGGTGGCCAGCGAGTCCTCCAGGGCGCCCACCTGGTCGGGGCCGATCGGGGCGGCGGCAGAGGCCGCCCCCTGGGAGGCGAGCACACCGGCACCGACCGCCAGCAGCATCACGCCGGCCCGCTTGGAGAACTTCATGCTTTTCACCGTTCTGCTGTCCGTACTGGGGATCACTGGGAGCGGCTGCGGGGGCGCAGCCGGAAAGCGTTCTGCTCAACGAGTGACCGGGAGCGCGGATTGCGGCCGTTAACCGGTTCGGCTTAATAATCCGACCGGATTCCGTTGACCGTCGCGCCTCCGGGACTCTTTTCCAGAATCCCCGTAACCTTCCGTGCCGTCATTCTTTGATCTGAACGTCAGTGACTGCCGACCGGGTCTGAGCGTTCTCAGCGCCGTACGCAAGGAATCCAAAGAGCATTTCAGAGAGGGATCTCCCATGATCCAGAAGTCCTTCGCCGCCGCCGGCCTGGCCGTCGCCGCGCTGGCCGGTGCCGCCGGCCCGGCCTCGGCCATCGGTGACGCGGACGGCGCCGCCGCCTCGATCGAGGGCAACGGCGGCACCAACTTCACGGGCACGGTCGGGAACAACAGCCCGAACTTCCACTTCCTGGACAACCCGAACATCTGCCTGCCGGAGATCCACAACATCGCCGTCGGCGTGCTCGGTGTGGCAGTCCCGGTCGAGGTCCCGATCGCCAACAACGGCGGTCGGCAGTACTGCACCGTCGGCCAGGGCACCCAGAGCCAGGGCGACGGCGGCGTGTCCCACCTGATCGGCTGATCGGTCGCCGCCCTGATCTCCCTGCACCACCCGCTGTTCCACCTTCGAATCGCCCCCCGATTCACCCCGAGAGGAAAACCAGAAATGATCAAGAAGTCCCTCGCCGCCGCCGGCCTGGCCGCCGCCGCCCTCGCGATGTCCGCCGGCTCGGCCTCCGCCATCGTCGACTCGGACGGCGCCGCCACCTCCGTCCAGGGCAACGGCGGCACCAACCACACCGGCACCGCCGGCAACGGCAGCCCGAACAGCCACGTTCTGGACAACCCGAACATCTGCCTGCCGGAGGTCCACAACATCGCGGTCGCCGTCATCGGCATCGCGGTTCCGGTCGAGGTCCCGGTCCTGAACAACCAGCCGAAGCAGATCTGCAACGTCGGCCAGAACACCCAGTCCACGGGCGACGCGGGTGTCTCGCACCTGATCCTGCCCGCGCTGGTGCCCGCCGTCGAACAGGGCAGCCTCGCGGACATCCCGTTCGTCAACGCCCAGCAGGCCCCCGACGC
>NZ_JBHVEU010000522.1:0-5844 GCF_042802075.1 Kitasatospora sp. NPDC057518 | reverse complement strand
GGCCGCTGGGGGAGCAGCGGCGGGACGGGGCCTCGGGAGCGGGCGGTGACGCGGGCGTCAGGCCTTGGTGACGTCCTCGATCTCGTCGTCGTCCTCGCGACCGGGGGTCTTGAGGTCGAACTTGGTGATCGCGAAGCGGAACAGGAAGTAGTAGACCGCGGCGAAGGCCAGGCCGAGCGGGATGATCATCCACGGGTCGGTGGCCTTGTTCCAGGCCAGCGCGTAGTCGATCAGGCCGCCGGAGAAGGTGAAGCCGTCGTGCACGCCGAGCGCCCAGGTGACGGTCATCGAGACGGCGGTGAGCAGCGCGTGGATGACGTACAGGACCGGGGCGATGAAGACGAAGGCGAACTCGATCGGCTCGGTGACACCGGTCACGAAGGAGGTCAGGGCCAGCGAGACCATCATGCCGGTGACGGCCTTGCGGCGGTGCGCCTTGGCGGCGTGGGCGATGGCCAGCGCGGCGGCGGGCAGCGCGAACATCATGATCGGGTAGAAGCCCGACATGAACTGTCCGGCGGTCGGGTCGCCGGCGAAGAAGCGGGTCAGGTCGCCGTGCACGACGGTGCCGTCGGGCTTGGTGAAGTCACCGGTCTGGAACCAGGCGTAGGAGTTCACGAACTGGTGCATGCCGACCGGCAGCAGACCGCGGTTGACCAGGCCGAAGGCGCCCGCACCGAACGCGCCGGCGCCGATCAGGGTGTCGTTCAGGCTCTTGATGGCGTCGCCGATCGGGCCCCAGGCCAGACCGAAGAAGACGCCGACGGCGGTGCCGACGAAGGCCATGATGATCGGGACCAGGCGGCGGCCGTTGAAGAAGCCGAGCCAGTCGACCAGCTTGGTGCGGTGGTACTTCTGCCACAGCACCGCGGCCAGTAGGCCGATCACGATGCCGCCGAGCACACCCGGGTTCTGGTAGGTGGCCGCCTCGTCCTTGCCGGGGAGGATCTTGTACTCGGTGATCGGGAACGCGGTGAGCACGTTCTTGTACACCAGGAAGCCGACCAGGGCGGCGAGGGCGGTGGAGCCGTCCGCCTTCTTGGCGTAGCCGATCGCGATACCCACCGCGAAGAGCATCGGCAGAGCGTCGAAGACCGAGGTGCCGGCGGTGTTGAACACCGCGGCGACCTTGTCCCAGCCGAGGCCGTCCTTGCCGAACACGTCGTCCTGGCCGAGACGCATCAGCAGACCGGCTGCGGGGAGCACGGCGATGGGCAGCTGGAGGCTGCGACCGATCTTCTGCAGACCCTGGAGGAGGTTCTGGCCGAACTTCTTGGCGGGGCTGGGTGAGGCCGGAGCCGTGGCGGGCGCCGGTGCCTGCGCAGACTGACTCATGGGGGTGGGTTCCTAACGGCATGGCGGTCGGTCGGGGGGAAGGCACAGGGGCCGAACCGCGAACTGGTCTACACCACACGTGGTGTAGACCAGTTTTGTAGCACGGGTGGAGAAGTCGAGGAACCCCGGAAAGCGGTGTCGCCGGGAAGCGCTATGAAATCGAAACCTACTTACCGAATGGCGATCATGGTAGCGACCGCGATTGGGATTTTGGCCGACTGCGCAACAAAATCGATTTTGGCTAATCGCGCAACAAAAGCACAGCGTGCTCCGGTGGGCCCTGCCAGGCGCGTTGGGCCCGGTCGGCCGGGCTTTCGGAAATGCCGAAGGCCTCCGGACCGGTGGTCCGGAGGCCTTTGCGGGGATAACTCGGGTGGCGCCCGGGTTCAGGCCTTGGTGACGTCCTCGACCTCGGCCTCGTCCTCCCGACCGGGAGTTTTCAGGTTGAATTTGACGATGATGAACCGGAAGAGCGCGTAGTACACGACGGCGAAGCAGAGGCCGATCGGGATGATCAGCCACGGTTTGGTGGCCAGTCCCCAGTTGATCACGTAGTCGATCAGGCCGGCCGAGAAGCTGAACCCGTCGTGCACCCCGAGCCCCCAGGTCACCGCCATCGAGGCGCCGGTCAGCAGCGCGTGCACGGCGTACAGGGCCGGGGCGATGTAGGCGAAGGAGTACTCGATCGGTTCGGTGACGCCCGTCACGAAGGAGGTCAGGCCGACCGAGAGCATCAGGCCGTAGATCTCCTTGCGCCGGTGCGGCTTCGCCGAGTGCGCGATCGCGAGCGCGGCGGCCGGCAGCGCGAACATCATGATCGGGAAGAAGCCGGACTGGAACTGGCCGGCCGTCGGGTCGCCCGCCAGGAAGCGCGGGATGTCGCCGTGCACGATCGCGCCGTCCGGCCTGGTGAACTCCCCGAACTGGAACCAGACGAAGGTGTTCAGCAGCTGGTGCATGCCGATCAGCAGCAGGGCCCGGTTGAACAGGCCGAAGATGCCGGCGCCGCCCGCGCCCAGGTCGGAGAGGGTCTGCGAGAAGTCGTTCAGGCCGCGGCCGATCGGCGGCCAGACCCAGAGCGCCACCACGGCGGTCAGCATGCCGACCAGCGCGGTGATCATCGGCACCAGGCGGCGGCCGTTGAAGAAGCCGAGCCAGTCGACCAGCTTGGTGCGGTGGAACCGCACCCACAGCCAGGCCGACATCAGGCCGATCAGGATGCCGCCGAGCACCCCCGGGTTCTGGAACGTCGCGGCGGCCGCCTTCGCCGAGCTGTAGTCCACGCACTGGTCGCTGACCAGCACCGTCGGCGGCTTGCAGCTCTCCGGGAAGGCGTGCAGGACCTTGTAGTACACCAGGAAGCCGACCACGGCGGCGAGCGCCGTCGAGCCGTCCGCCTTCTTCGCCATGCCGATCGCGACGCCGATGCAGAACAGCAGCGGCAGGCCGAAGGAGGAGTCGAGCAGCGCGCCGCCGGCGGAGGCGAAGACCTTCGCGACGTTGTCCCAGCCGAGGCCGTCCTTGCCGAACACGTCCGGCTGGCCGAGGCGGTTGAGGATGCCCGCGGCGGGGAGCACCGCCACCGGGAGCTGCAGGGAGCGGCCCATCTTCTGGAGGCCGCCGTAGAAGATGTGCCATCGTTTGGCCTGCGGGGCCGTGGCGCCTGCCGAACTCATCCTTCGCCCTCCGAGAGCAGTTGCCTGCCGGGGGCCCGGCGGGACCCTCGGGCAGGGCTCGGGAACACCCGGGGCCGTTCCCGCGTTCGTCGGAGTACACATATATTGGTGTAGACCACTTGACGCAGGTCGCACTCCGGAGGCGCGAGCCCCGCTGATCGTCATCCTCGGGCGGCGATCCGGAGCCTGCCCGCCGGAATGGGCCGAAAGTGGACTAACGTGGCGGACCGGACCGGCACGGGTGATGCTGGTCGCGCCGCTCGCAGGCCGACCGCGGCCGAACCCGCGTCAGCCACCGGCACGCACCTCACCGCACGACGGTCGAGGGACACCCAGCACCAGCGCAGGACGGCACCCGGCAGAGCCGCCGAAGGGCCGAGACAGAGGGAGAAACCAGATGGCCAGCAAGGCTGAGAAGATCGTCGCCGGTCTGGGCGGCATCGACAACATCGAAGAGGTCGAGGGCTGCATCACCCGCCTGCGCACCGAGGTCAAGGACGCCTCCCTGGTCGACGAGGCCGCCCTCAAGGCCGCCGGCGCCCACGGCGTCGTGAAGATGGGCACCGCGATCCAGGTCGTCATCGGCACCGACGCCGACCCGATCGCCGCCGACATCGAGGACATGATGTGAGCTGAACCACCCAGGTTCAGCCCGCCCGGCCCGCCGACCCGCTCAGGGGGACGGCGGGCCGTGGCGCGTCCCCGCCCTCTCCGGCTCGCCTCCGGAAGCGGCCCCCCGGAGCGACTACGCTCAGTGCCTATGTCACGCATCGACGGCCGCACCCCCGACCAGCTCCGCCCGATCACCATCGAACGGGGCTGGAGCAAGCACGCCGAAGGCTCCGTCCTCATCTCCTACGGCGACACCAAGGTGCTGTGCACCGCCAGCGTCACCGAGGGCGTGCCCCGCTGGCGCAAGGGCAGCGGCGAGGGCTGGGTCACCGCCGAGTACTCCATGCTCCCGCGCGCCACCAACACCCGCGGCGACCGCGAGGCCGTCAAGGGCCGCATCGGCGGCCGCACCCACGAGATCAGCCGGCTCATCGGCCGCTCGCTGCGTGCCGTGGTCGACCACCGCGCGCTCGCTGAGAACACCATCGTCCTCGACTGCGACGTCCTCCAGGCCGACGGCGGCACCCGCACCGCCGCCATCACCGGCGCCTACGTCGCCCTGGTCGACGCCGTCGCCTGGGCCCGCGACAAGAAGCTGCTGCGCGCCAAGGGCCAGCCGATCACCGGCGGCGTCAGCGCCGTCAGCGTCGGCATCATCGACGGCGTCCCGATGCTCGACCTCCAGTACGAGGAGGACGTGCGCGCCGAGACCGACATGAACATCGTCTGCACCTCCGACGGCCGCTTCGTCGAGGTCCAGGGCACCGCCGAGGGCGCCCCGTTCGACCGCGAGCTGCTCGACCGGCTGCTCGACCTCGGCAGCCTCGGCTGCGCGGAGCTCGACGAGATCCAGCGCAAGGCCCTGGAAGGCTGAACCGGCGAGGGCCCCGCGGCCGTGGAGCGGAACGGACGGACGGTCAACCCGTGGGTGGGGACGGCCGTTCGGACCGGTACGGACGCGCGTACGGGCCGCGGGTGGGGCCGCGGGGCGAACGGCCCGCCGAAGGGTCGACCTGACGGTCGGCCTGCTGTACAGGCCGGGTCCGGAGACCGTACGGTTCCCGCAGCACCCCCGCTGCGGGAACCGCGCACCCCTCTGCGCGCGTCCCACCCCACGGAACCCGCGCCCCCCAGGAGGATCGGATGCCGTCGAGCATCGCCCGCCCCGCCGCCCTCGCCGTGGCCGGACTCATCGCGATCCTCCCGCTCAGCATGGTGAGCTGCTCCGCCGCCCAGAAGGCGCTCGACTGCGGCAACACCGCCGTGAGGATCACCGGCGACCTCGCCGACGTCACCCAGGCGTACGACAACGCGAGCAACGACTCGGCGGCCGCCGGGAAGGCCCTGCAGAAGCTCAAGAACGACCTCGACCAGGTCGGGAAGAACTCCAAGAACACCGACGTCGCCAAGGCCGTGACCGATCTGCAGAAGCAGGTCGAGAACGTGCAGCGGGCGGCGGACAGGAACGAGGTCCCGGATCTCAAGCCGCTCGGCAACGCGGCCGGCAACCTCACCTCGCTCTGCACCGGCTGACCGCCTCCGGCCACTCGGTAGGGTGGGCGATATGTCCACCCGCCTGATCCTCGCCACCCGCAACCAGCACAAGGTCACCGAGCTCCGCGCCATCCTGGCGGACGCCGGCCTGGACGTCGAACTCGTCGGCGCCGACGCCTACCCGGAGATCCCGGACGTCCCCGAGACCGGCGTCACCTTCGCCGAGAACGCCCTGCTCAAGGCCCACGCCCTGGCCCGCGCCACCGGCCTGCCCGCCGTCGCCGACGACTCCGGCCTCTGCGTGGACGTGCTGAACGGCGCGCCCGGCATCTTCTCCGCGCGCTGGTCCGGCAAGCACGGCGACGACCGCGCCAACCTCGACCTGCTGCTCGCCCAGCTCTCCGACATCGCCGAGCCGCACCGCGGCGCCCACTTCTTCTGCGCCGCCGCCCTCGCCCTCCCCGACGGCACCGAGCGCGTCGTCGAGGGCCGCCTCCTCGGCACCCTGCGCACCGCCCCGGCCGGCGAGGGCGGCTTCGGCTACGACCCGATCCTCCAGCCCCTCGGCGAGACCCGCACCTGCGCGGAGCTCACGGCCGACGAGAAGAACGCCATCAGCCACCGCGGCAAGGCCTTCCGCGCCCTCGCCCCGGTCGTGAAGGACCTCATCGCCTGACGCCCCGTCCGGCGGACACGTCGAAGGCCCGCCCCGAGATCACTCTCGGGG
>NZ_JBHVEU010000521.1:0-5869 GCF_042802075.1 Kitasatospora sp. NPDC057518 | reverse complement strand
GTGCCGGGCAGCGGCCGGCCGCGGGGGGTGGGGGCGGTGGGGTCCGCGAAGACGTAGGGGTATGTGGGAGAGGTACGGGCTGTCCGCCCCTCGGGGGCTCGTACATCGGGACGGTCCGGTCAGCCGGCGATCGGCGGGCGGTAGGTGGTGTCCGGGCCCTGCGGGCCGCGCGGGCCGTCCTCCGGGTCCACGACCTCGCCCTGGACCACCTTGCCGTCCGGGCGGTGGATGCGCAGCTGCTCCTGGAGCCGCATCGCGTCCGCGAACGGGTCGGCCCCGGCGGCGGAGGTGCTGCGCAGCGCCTTGTCCGCGGCCCGGCGCCCGACCGCCCGCCACAGCGCCCGGGTGGGCGGGAAGAGCAGGGTCAGGGCCACCAGGTCCGTCAGGAAGCCGGGGACGATCAGCAGCAGGCCGGCCAGCACGGTCATGCTGGTGCCGGTCTGCGGCTGCTGGGACTGCGGGTTCTTGCTCTGCTCGATCGCCGCCGACAGCGCCTTCAGCCCGGCCCGCTTGATCAGCGAGCCGCCGATCAGGACGCCCGCGACGAGCAGCAGCACGACGGTGAGGCCGCCCAGCCAGGAGCCGACCTGGACCAGCAGCCAGATCTCCAGCACCAGCCAGGCGGTGATCAGCAGCGGCAGCACCCGGCGGAGCCTGCTACGCGGGGCCGGACGGGTGGGGGTAGCTTGCTGGGTCACGGTACGAATCCACTCCAAGCGGTGCTCTGCGCGCCGCACGGGAGGTCCGGGCCGGCTACGGCACCACCTGGTCCAACGATTCCTGCCCGGCCGGTGTTCCGGACGGGGCCTTCCGGCGGCGGCCGACCAGCACCGCCGCGCCGCAGGCCAGCAGGCCGCCGACGGCCAGCGTCCACTCGGGGGCGGCGCCGACCCGGTCGGCCACCGTGGTGCCGTCGCGCAGCGGGACGGTGGCCGACAGCTCGGCCGCGGTCAGCTCCTCGGTGCGCTGCCGGACGCCGCCGTCCGGGCCGATCACCGCGCTGATGCCGCTGGTGGCGGCGATCAGCACCGCCCGGCCGTGCTCGACGGCCCGCAGCCGGCTCATCGCCAGCTGCTGCTCGGGCTGGCCGGTCTTGGCGTAGGTCGCGTTGTTGGTCTGGACGACCAGGACCCGGGCGCCGCTGTCCACGGTGTCGCGGACGATCTCGTCGTACGCGACCTCGAAGCAGATCACGTCGCCGATCCGGGCCGGGCCGAGCTGCATCACGCCGTTGTGGTCGCCGGGGTAGAAGTCCCGGGCGACCCGCTGGAGGCGGGTGATCACCTTCATCAGCTGGGCGCGGAAGGGCACGTACTCGCCGAACGGGACGGGGTGCTGCTTGGTGTAGGAGGCGCCGGGGCCGGTGACCGGGTCCCAGACGATGCCCTCGTTCTGGACGTGCTGCGCGTCCGGGCCGTCCACCAGGGTGCCGACCAGGGTGGGCACGCCGATCGCCTTCACGGCCTCGTCGATCCGCTGGCGGGCCAGCGGGTCGCTGAACGGGTCGAGGTCGGAGGAGTTCTCCGGCCAGATCACGATGTCGGGGCGCTCGACCTTGCCGGCCCTGATGTCGGCGGCGAGCCGCTCGGTGGCCGCGGCGTGGTTGTTGAGGACCATCATCGGGCGGCCCAGGAAGTCCATGCCCGGGTTGGGCACGTTGCCCTGGACGATGGCGACCTTGACGGTGTCGTCGGCGGCCGTGGGCACCGGGACGAGGTAGCCGGCCAGCAGCGCGGCCACCGCCCCGAGCGCCGCCAGCGCGGCCGCCTTCGGGGCCCTGCCGGGCCCGCGCAGCCGCAGGGCGGCCCAGGCCAGCAGGGCGCCCGACAGGGCGACCGCGAAGGTGACCAGCGGCGCGCCGCCGAGCGCGGCCAGCGGGGTGTACGGGGTGGCGGTGTTGGCGAAGGCGAGCCGGCCCCAGGGGAAGCCGCCGAGCGGCAGCCGGTCGCGGGCCCACTCCTGGGTGATCCACAGGCAGGCCGTCCAGAGCGGCCAACCGGGCAGCCGGGAGGTGACGGCCAGGGCGCCGCCGAGCAGGGCCAGGAACAGCGCCTCCACGACCGACAGGCCGATCGTGGCGTCCCAGCCGACCACCCGCAGCCAGCTGAGCAGCATCAGGAAGAACGGCAGGCCGAACGCGAAGCCCGTCCACAGGCCCTGGCGGAAGGTGCGGCCCCGGGTGAGCAGCGACAGCGCGGCGACGCCGAGCAGCGACAGCGGCCACAGGTCGTACGGCGGGAAGGCGAGGGCCAGCAGCAGGCCGGCCAGGGCGGCGAGGCCGGTGCGCGGGAGGCCGGCGCGGACCTTGGCGAGCGCACGGGCTCCGCGGCTCGCCCGGGGCGCCGGCTCCTGCGGCTCGGGGACGGCCTCGGGCCGTTCCTGGGTGACGGGAGTGGCCACCGGCGCACCATCTTCCTGGGGCTTGCTGTTCGGACGCTGTGCGAAGAAGGTACCCCGGAAGGTCGGAGACCCGTGAGGTCAGGGTGGTAGCGGGGTCAGCGCGGGGTGTAGCGGACCTCCCGCAGCGGCCAGTGCCCGGCGAGCCAGTCGGAGACGGCGCGGTACAGCGGGGCGTCCAGGTGGGCGCGGTCGGCCCGGACCCAGGAGCTGACCGAGACCGCGGACGGGTCCTCGCGGTCCGGGTAGATGTAGACGCAGCCGATCACCTCGTCGCGGTCCGGCTCCAGGACGGTGTAGGTGAAGCCGGTGCGGGCCTCGAAGTCGGCGGCGTGCCGGCGCAGGTCGTCGAGGTTCCGCTCCGGCGGCATCCCGTCGGCGGGCGGCCAGCCGCGGCCGGCCCAGCCGGGGGTGGCGCGGATGTGGGCGATGGAGCCCGTCCAGGCGGCGTGGTCGGAGGCGTTGTGCCGCTCGCCCAGGGGTTCCAGGCGGAACTCCGGGGCGAGCAGCTCGCGCGGGACGGTGAAGTCGGCGGGTACCAGGTCGGTCATGGTGATCAACCTAGGAGGCGACGGCCCGCCGATCCACGGGGTTTACCGCTGGTACACCGTGCGGCCGCGGACGACGGTGCGCAGGCAGGTCGGCAGCGGGTGGCCCGGGGTGAGGTCGGGCAGGCCGGGGGTGCCGGAGCGCGGGTCGGTGGACCAGCCGGCCACCCGGGAGTCGGGGGCCTGGACGACCAGCTCGCCGGCCGCCCAGATCGCGTAGCTGGCGACCGCGCCGGGGACCAGCACGCCGTCCTGGTCCCGGCCGACGGCGCGCCAGCCGCCCCGGGTGTGGGCGGTGAAGGCGGCCCGCACCGAGATCCGGTGGTCCAGGGTCCGGTGGAAGGCCGCCGCGCGGACGGTGCCCCAGGGGTCGAGCGGGGTGACCGGGGCGTCCGAGCCGAAGGCCAGCGGGACGCCGGCCCGCAGCAGCGCGGCGAAGGGGTTGAGGGCGGCGGCCCGCTCGGCGCCCAGGCGCTGGACGTACATGCCCTCGGGCCCGCCCCAGGCGGCGTCGAAGGCGGGCTGGACGGAGGCGGTCAGGCCGAGTTCGGCGAAGGCGGCGACGGCCTCGTCGTCCAGGGCCTCGGCGTGCTCGACGCGGTGGCGCAGGGCCTTGACCCGGTCGGCGCCGACCCGGGCGCCGGCCTCCCGGACGCCCTCGATCACGGCGGCCACGGCCGCGTCGCCGATCGCGTGGAACCCGGCCTGGAGCCCGGCCCCGGTGCAGGCGGCGACGTGGTCGGCGACCTGCCCGGCGGTCAGGTAGGCGGTGCCGGTGTGCCCGGCGTCCGCGTACGGGGCGTGCAGGCAGGCAGTGTGGGAGCCGAGCGCGCCGTCCACGAAGAGGTCGCCGCCGGCGCCCACCGCACCGAGTCGGCGGGCGGTCTCGACACCGCCCAACTCGCCCCAGTAGCCGAAGACTTCGGGCCCCTCGCCGTCGGCGGCGAGAGCCAGCAGGGCGGCCAGGTCGGCCTCCGAGGAGATCTCCGGGCCGGCGCACTCGTGCAGGGCGCCGATGCCGAGCTCGGCGGCGCGGGCCAGGGTGGCCCGCTGGGCGCGGCGGCGCTGCTCGGGGGTCAGCCGGGCCAGCGCGGTCCGCCGCACGACGTGGTGGGCGTCCCTGGTGAGCGGGCCCTCGGGGTCGAAGCCGGGCGCCTCGGCCAGGCCCTCGGTGAGGTCGCGCAGCGCCGTGGTGGCCAGGGCGGAGTGCACGTCGGTGCGGGAGAGGTAGAGGGCGGCGCCGCGGGCGGCGGCGTCGAGCTCGGCGAGCGTGGGCGGGCGGCCCTCGGGCCAGCCGCTCTCGTCCCAGCCGTGGCCGATCAGCACCCCGCCGGGCTCGGGCCGGGCGTCGACGAAGGCGGTGACGGCGGCCAGGGCGGCGGCCAGCGAGGGGCTGCCGGTGAGGTCGAGGCCGGTGAGCGCCAGGCCGGTGGCGGTGGCGTGCACGTGGGCGTCCACGAAGGCGGGGGTGACCAGGGCGCCGTCCAGCTCGACGATCTCGTCGGCGGTCGCGGCGTACGCCTCGGCGGCGCCGTCGCTGCCGACCCAGGCGACGTGCCCGCCCTCCACGAGCATCGCGGTGGCGAAGGGGTCGGCGGGGCTGTAGACGGCGCCGCCGCGCAGCAGGACGGTCCGGGGAGTGCGTTCGGTCATGCGGCCAAGTCTGCACCCCGCCCGTTCGGGGTCAGAGCTTCGGGGGTCGTGCCTCGTACGGGGTGGACAGGACGACGGTGGTGCGGGTGGAGACGCCGGCGGCGCTGCGGATGCGGGCCAGCAGGTCCTCCAGGTCGCCGGGGGCGCCGACGCGGACCTTGAGTATGTAGTTCTCGTCCCCGGCGACGCTGTGGCAGGCCTCGATCTCGGGCAGGCCGGCCAGCCGTTCGGGGGTGTCGTCCGGGGCGCTCGGGTCGAAGGGTTTGACCGAGATGAACGCGGTCAGCGCCAGGTCGACGGCGTCGGGGTCGATGATCGCGGTGTAGCCGCGGATCACCCCGCGCTGTTCGAGGCGGCGCACCCGCTGGTGCACCGCCGAGGTGGACAGGCCGGTGGCCTTGCCCAGGTCCGTGTAGCTCATCCGGCCGTCTTCGAGGAGCAGCTGGACAATGCGTTGGTCGAGATCCTCCACAGTGCGCAAACCTACCCGGTCGGGAGCACGGGGGGCGCACGCGGTGGCACGGGGAGGGATCGCAGGTACCGGGCGGGCACATGCCGGGCGAATGTGGCGTCCGGTGTGGCCAAGGACACACCCGGTGCATCACGGTGCACGGGACCGCAGGGTTATGAGTCCTGATCACAGGGAAGTGCTGGTTGTGGCCCTGGACGACCACGCCGGGCCCGATCCTAGGGGGATCCTCATGCCTGCTACTGACCAGCGTGTGCTGGGCGCCGACGAGACCGACGATATGACCGACCGCGAGGACCTCGCGGTCGATTACATGCCGGGCACCGACCCCGGCGAGGCGGAGAACTGGGACATCTTCCGGGTCGACTGCCCCGAGTGCCGCCGCCCGATCGCCCTGGTGGCGGACGAGGACCGGCTGCCGCAGCACGCGCTGCTGCCGACCGCCTGGAACCCCTTCGCCCCCGCGATCTGCCCGGGCTCGGGCACCCCGACGGACGACCTGGCCGAGGTCGAGGCCCCGGAGGACGCCGAACCGGCCCGGATCGACGCGCTGTTCAAGCTCCCGACCGGGCTGGACTGGCGCACCCAGCCGTTCTCGCACGCCGTCGCGCACCGCCCGGTGCGGCTCGCCGCGGTCGGCCAGGCCGCTCCGACCGCGCCCGCCGCCCCGACGGTCGCGACGATGCGGGCCGCCATCCCCGAGCAGCGCCGCCGTCGTCCGGCGCTGACCGCCCGTACCGCCAAGGCGAGCTGACGCTCCGCCGGGAACGCCTCCGGCCGTCACTCCGCACCCTGGAGTGAC
>NZ_JBHVEU010000520.1:0-5906 GCF_042802075.1 Kitasatospora sp. NPDC057518 | reverse complement strand
ACGGTGAGCCGGGCGGTGGGGCCGGGCGGCGTTGACCGTGTTCCTGGCGCCTGAGTAGGGTCGCGGACGGCGGGCTCGGTTCCGTCGAGCCCGCCATCCGGCCCGGTCAGGTGGTCAGGAGGTCCGGAGCCAGCTGTCGGTGCTGCTCACCACCGAGCCGTCCGCCGCGTACTGGGTGATCTTCGCGGCGTCGGTGCCCGGCTTCGCCACCACGCCGTAGTAGCGGAACGGGGAGTCCCCGACGGCGACCGGCACCGCCTCGGTGGTGCCGCCGGTCTTCCAGTCGACCGCGACCTTCGCGACCTCGGCCCGGACCCCTTCGATCACCACCGGCGGGATGCCCGTCGCGTGCTTGAGGCCGAGCGACGCGCCGCCGACCGCGGCCGGGTACCCGCCCGGGGAGGAGACCGCGTGCACGGAGTCGTCGGCCTGCCGCTTGCCGTCCACCGTGTAGTAGTAGTTCACCTCGTCGATGCCCGCGTCCCAGTTGCTGTCGACGTCGCTCTGCCTGACCGGCTTCACGTCCGGGTTGACGGCGTACCGCTCCGCCCGGATCAGCTGCGCCTGCTTGAGGGCGCCCTCCTTCGTGGGGGAGGTCGGCCACAGCGCCACCCAGGCCTCCCAGGCGTGGCCGTTCGCGGTGCCCTCGCCGACCTTGACCCGGGTGGGGTTGAACGGGTCCCGGGCGCCGGGCGCCTTCGGGGTGGCCGTGCCGCCCGCGGAGCCGGGGACGGCCACGTCGGTGGCCGAGGCCGCGACCACGGTCGAGACGGCCTGCCGACCGCGCTCGCCGAGCACCGCCGTCCCCCCGGCGATCCCGGCGACCAGCGCCGCCGCCACCCCGGCGGTCAGCAGCCGCCGGCGCCGCCGCCGCCGCCGGCCGCCGGCGACCAGCCGGTCGTACGGGACCGTCCCGGTCTCGACGCTGCCGGCCAGTTCGCCCAGGGCCCGTACGGTGGCCGGCTCGTCGCCGCCCGCCTCGTCCCCGGGCAGGTACTGGTTGCTCATCTTGCCCCTCCGATGCTCGTCAGTCCGATGAGTGAGGAGGCCCCGCGGAGTTTGGCCAGCCCTCGGGCCGCCTGGCTCTTCACCGTCCCGACCGAGCAGCCCATGGCCTCCGCGGTCTGGGTCTCGCTGAGGTCCTCCCAGTAGCGCAGCACCACGGCCTGGCGCTGCCGCGGCGGCAGGGCGCCGAGCGCGGCGAGCAGCACGGCCCGGTCGTCCGGGTCGGTGCCGGCCGGCGCGGGCCGGTCCGGGAACTCGGTGACCGGGTACTCGACCAGCCGCCGCCGGAACCGCCGGGCGTGCTCGTTGATCACGATCCGGCGCACGTAGGCGTACGGATCGTCCGCGGCGCGCACCCTGTTCCAGGCCGCGTACGCCCGTTCCAGCGCCTGCTGGACCAGGTCCTCGGCACCGTGCCGGTCCCCCGCGAGCAGGTACGCCGTCCTGAGCAGCCGTGACCAGGCGCTGCCGACGAACGTCCGGAACTCCTCGTCCCGGGCGGTCTTGTGGGCTCCCATGAGCACCTCCTCACCCCCCAGAGCCCGGGACGGCCGTGGACCGTTGCCCGGCGTTCGCGATTCGCCGCTCACGGCTGTGACACTGGAGGGGCTCGAAAACCGAGGTGCGCTCCGCCGTGCCTCCTTGCGAACCTAGAGGGATGCCCGCAGTGAGTTCTCCCGCAGTCCAGTCCGCCACCGTACCCGCCGAGGGCGGCCCCGGAATCGGCGAGCTGGCCGCCCGTCTGCCCGAGCTGACCCTGCGCGACCAGGTACGGATCGGACGCCGGCTGGAGGGGGCCCGTCGGGTCCGCAAGCCCGAGGCCCGGCAGAAGGTCGCCGCCGAGATCGCCGCCGACATCGACCGCGCCGAGCTGGTCGTCGAGCGCCGCCGGAAGGCCGTGCCGGAGATCGGCTATCCCGCCGAGCTCCCGGTCAGCCAGAAGAAGGACGAGATCCTGGCGGCGATCCGGGACCACCAGGTGGTGATCGTCGCGGGCGAGACCGGCTCCGGCAAGACCACCCAGATCCCGAAGATCTGCCTGGAGCTGGGCCGCGGCGTGCGCGGCCTGGTCGGCCACACCCAGCCGCGCCGGATCGCCGCCCGCACGGTGGCGGAGCGGGTCGCGGAGGAGCTGGACAGCCCGCTCGGCGAGGCGGTCGGCTGGAAGGTCCGGTTCACCGACCAGGTCGGCCAGGACACCCTGGTCAAGCTGATGACGGACGGCATCCTGCTCGCGGAGATCCAGACCGACCGCGACCTGCACCAGTACGACACCCTGATCATCGACGAGGCGCACGAGCGCAGCCTCAACATCGACTTCATCCTCGGCTACGTCAAGCAGCTGCTCCCCCGCCGCCCGGACCTCAAGGTCGTGATCACCTCCGCGACCATCGACCCGGAGCGCTTCGCCCGCCACTTCGGCGACGCCCCGATCGTCGAGGTCTCCGGGCGCACCTACCCGGTGGAGGTCCGCTACCGGCCGCTCGCCGAGGACGGGGACGACGAGGCGGACGAGGTCGACCGCGACCGGGACCGGGACCAGGTCCAGGCGATCTGCGAGGCCGCCGAGGAGCTCCAGGCCGAGGGCCCGGGCGACATCCTGGTCTTCCTCTCCGGCGAACGCGAGATCCGCGACACCGCGGACGCCCTCGACAAGCTGAAGCTGAAGAACACCGAGGTCCTGCCGCTGTACGCCCGGCTCAGCTCGGCCGAGCAGCACAAGGTCTTCCAGCGCTCGCGCAGCCGCCGGATCGTGCTGGCCACCAACGTCGCCGAGACCTCGCTGACCGTCCCCGGCATCAAGTACGTGATCGACCCGGGCACCGCCCGGATCTCCCGCTACAGCCACCGCACCAAGGTGCAGCGGCTGCCGATCGAGGCGATCAGCCAGGCCAGCGCCAACCAGCGCAAGGGCCGCTGCGGCCGCACCTCGGACGGCATCTGCATCCGGCTCTACTCGGAGGAGGACTTCCTCTCCCGCCCCGAGTTCACCGACGCCGAGATCCTGCGCACCAACCTGGCCTCGGTGATCCTCCAGATGACCGCGGCCGGCCTCGGCGACATCGCCGCCTTCCCGTTCCTGGACCCGCCGGACTCGCGCAACATCAAGGACGGCGTCCACCTGCTGCACGAGCTGGGCGCGCTGGACCCGGACGAGAAGGACCCGCGCAAGCGCCTGACCGCGCTCGGCCGCAAGCTCGCCCAGCTCCCGGTGGACCCGCGGATGGCCCGCATGGTGCTGGAGGCGGACCGCAACGGCTGCGTCCGCGACGTCATGGTGATCGCCGCCGCGCTCTCCATCCAGGACCCGCGCGAGCGCCCGGCCGAGAAGCGCCAGGCCGCCGACGAGCGGCACAAGCGGTTCAACTCGGAGACCTCCGACTTCCTCTCCTACCTGGCGATGTGGCGCTACGTCCGGGAGCAGCAGCGGGAGCTCTCCTCCTCGGCGTTCCGCCGGATGTGCAAGTCGGAGTTCCTCAACTACCTGCGGATACGGGAGTGGCAGGACATCTACGTCCAGCTGCGCACCGTCGCCAAGCAGTTGGGCGTCACGATCGAGGAGCCGCACGAGGACGCCGAGCCGGACGCCGACCGGATCCACCAG
This sequence comes from Kitasatospora sp. NPDC057518, assembly GCF_042802075.1. NCBI lineage: Bacteria > Bacillati > Actinomycetota > Actinomycetes > Kitasatosporales > Streptomycetaceae > Kitasatospora > Kitasatospora sp. NPDC057518. The sequence continues at coordinate 2,296 of NZ_JBHVEU010000520.1, read as the reverse complement.
TCGCTGCTGGCCGGCCTGCTCTCCCACATCGGCCTGTTCGACGTGGAGAAGCGCGAGTACGGCGGCGCGCGCGGCGCCCGCTTCGCGGTCTTCCCGGGCTCCGGCCTGTTCAAGAAGCCGCCGCGCTGGGTGATGTCGGCCGAGCTGGTGGAGACCTCCCGGCTCTGGGCGCGGATCAACGCGAAGATCGAGCCGGAGTGGGTCGAGCCGCTGGCCGGCCACCTGATCAAGCGGAGCTACAGCGAGCCGCACTGGGAGAAGAAGGCCGGCGCCGTCATGGCGTACGAGAAGGTGACCCTCTACGGGATGCCGGTCGTCGCCCAGCGCAAGGTCAACTACGGGCGGATCGACCCGGAGCTCTGCCGCGAGCTGTTCATCCGCAACGCGCTGGTCGAGGGCGACTGGGAGACCCACCACCGGTTCTTCGCGGAGAACCGCAAGCTGCTCGGCGAGGTCGAGGAGCTGGAGAACCGGGCCCGCCGCCGGGACATCATGGTCGACGACCAGACCCTGTTCGAGTTCTACGACGCCCGGCTGCCCGAGGAGGTCGTCTCCACCCGGCACTTCGACTCCTGGTGGAAGAAGGCCCGGCACGAGCAGCCGGACCTGCTGAACTTCGAGAAGTCGATGCTGATCAACGACGCCGCGGGCGGCGTCACCGAGGCCGACTACCCGGACCACTGGCAGCAGGGCAAGCTCCGCTTCAAGCTGACCTACCAGTTCGAGCCGGGCAGCGACGCGGACGGCGTGACGGTGCACATCCCGCTGCCGGTGCTCAACCAGGTCACCGCGGAGGGCTTCGACTGGCAGATCCCCGGTCTGCGGGAGGAGCTGGTCACCGCGTACATCAAGTCGCTGCCGAAGGCGGTCCGCCGCAACTTCGTCCCGGCGCCGGACTTCGCCAAGGCGGCGCTGCGCGCGGTGAAGGACCGCCAGGAACCGCTCCTCCCGGCCCTGGAGCACGCCCTGAAGCGCCTGACGGCGGTCACCGTGCCCCCGGAGGCCTGGGACGACGAACGGGTCCCCGACCACCTCAAGGTGACCTTCCGGGTGGTGGACGGGCGCCGCAAGCTCGCCGAGTCCAAGGACCTGGAGGAGCTGCGGCTGAAGCTCAAGCCCAAGCTCAAGGAGACGCTCTCCTCGGCCGCCTCCGGCCAGGGCATCGAGCAGAGCGGGCTGACCGCCTGGCCGGCCTCGCTGCCGGTGCTCCAGCGCACCTTCGAGCAGCGCTCGCGCGGCCACTCGATGCGCGCCTACCCGGCGCTGGTGGACGAGGGGCCGTCGGTCGGCGTCAAGCTGTTCGACACCCCGGAGGCGCAGGCCCGGTCGATGTGGGAGGGGACGCGGCGGCTGCTGACGCTGACCACCAACTCCCCGGCCAAGTCGATCCAGGGCCGGCTGGGCAACCAGGCGAAGCTGGCGCTCTCGCACAGCCCGCACGGTTCGATCACCGCCCTGTTCGAGGACGTGGTGTCGGCCGCGACGGACCGGCTGATGGCCCTGAACGGCGGCCCGGCCTGGGACGAGGCGGCCTTCGGGAAGCTGCACGACAAGGTGCGCGCGGACCTGTACGACCTGTCCGCGGACACCACCCTGAAGACGGCCACCGCGCTGATCGCCTTCCACAAGGCCTCGACCCGGCTGAAGTCGGTGAGCAGCCCGGTGCTGCTGAACGCGGTGAACGACGTCCGGCTGCACCTGGCCTCGCTGGTGCACCCGGGCTTCGTGACGGCCACCGGCTGGCAGCGGCTGCCGGACCTCAAGCGCTACCTGCTGGCGGTGGACCGCCGCCTGGAGGCGCTGCCCAACCACCCGCAGCGGGACGCCCAGCAGCTGCTGAAGGTGCAGCAGGTCCAGCAGGCGTACGGGGAGCTGCTGGCGGCGGTGCCGGCCGGGCACCAGCCGTCCGCGGAGGTGCGGGCGATCCGCTGGATGATCGAGGAGCTGCGGGTCAGCTTCTTCGCCCAGTCGCTGGGCACGCCGAGCCCGGTCTCGGAGAAGCGGATCATGAAGGCGATGGACGCGGCGCGGGCGACGCTCTGACCCGGGCGGGGGCGGGTGACCGCCCCCGCCGGTGCTGTGAGCTGCGGACGGGTGCGGGTGGGCGTTCAGGAGCCAGTTCGACCTGGGGGCCCACCATGGGCTACAGTCTGTCTTGTTCGCAGCGCGGCAAGCGAGTGAACGAGATCAGGAAACCCTGGTCCCGTGGAGCAGTTGGTTAGCTCGCCACCCTGTCAAGGTGGAGGTCGCGGGTTCAAGTCCCGTCGGGATCGCCGCAACGCGAGAGGCCCGGAAC
>NZ_JBHVEU010000519.1:0-5926 GCF_042802075.1 Kitasatospora sp. NPDC057518 | reverse complement strand
GGGCGCCATCGGGCGCCCCGCCCCCTGCAGCGCAATTGACGGCCAGTCAGTTGCCGACCGGGAACTCGTCCCCACGGATCGCGGTGATGAAGGAGCCCCAGGCGGCGGCCGGGAAGAGGAGGGCCGGGCCGTGGGGGTCCTTGGAGTCACGCACGGGAACGAGACCGGGAAATCCGGGGGCCACCTCGATGCAGTCGCCGCCGTTCGTGCCGCTGTGGCTGCTCTTGCGCCAGCTGGCCGCGTCGAGCTCGTTCCGCATCATCCCTGAACCCTTCCATCGCCTCGGCGATCAGCGTGAGCGACTCGCCCGCCGTGTGCGCGTCGCCGCGCAGGCGATCATAGCGGTGCCGATGCCCGGAAACGATGATCGGATCATCACAGGGATTGCCCTTGTCAAGGTTCTCGGAGTACACCGAGTGCTGGCCATCCGGCATCTCCAGAATGACCATTGAGGAGTTGATGATCGTCGTCCGAGCCGTGAACGGCACGATCTGAAGGACGATGTTCTCGCGCCGGGCGATGTCCAGCAGGTGCTGCATCTGCCGCATCATCACCCTCGGTCCGCCGACCACCGATCGAATCGCGCTCTCATCCAGGAGGACCACCAACTGCGGCCCGCCCTCGGCGAGGAAGCGCTTCTGCCGTGCGAGCCTCGCCGCGACCCGCCCCTCGATCACTTCAGGGTGCTCACCCGTTCCGCCTGCCTCGAACATCGCTCGCGCGTAGTCCCGGCACTGAAGCAGCCCGTGCATGTAGTCGGTCTGGAACACGTAGGCCCCGACCGCCTCGGCCTCCGAGTCGGCATGGGTCTGGAACCAGTCCGGATGGTCGATCTGTGCGCTCCAGTCGACCCCGTTGCACAGCCGCTTCAACAGGCCGCCGGTGTTCAGCAGCCGTTCGGTTTCCTCGAGTTCGTCGGCCGGAGGCTTCCGCCGTCCGCTCTCGGTCCGCGAGATCACCGTCCGGTCGAGGTGGAGTTCCTTGCCCAACCGCTCCTGCGTGTAACCCGCCGACTCCCGCGCGTGGCGGACCTCTTCACCGAACAAGATCGCGGAGCTCGCCGTCGGTCCCCGCTTGATCTTCCGCCGTGCCATCACTACCCCCAGCTCGCACGCCACGTGCTCAACACGCGTATCGGGAGGCCACCGTATCCCCGTACTTCGGCGTTCAGTACCGGAATGCGGTCTTTCGCTCGCACGGGGTAGTGGCGCGCGCCCCCGGCGTGCGCCCTTGCCGCCGACCGCTGTTCGGACGGGACAGGCCCGGTTCCCGACAGGCGTGTGCGGGAAGCCGGCCAGGCCGGCTTCCCGCACCGAGGGTGCTCGCGTTCCTCACCTGTGCCGTGGGGCGGTCACTGGTTCCAGTCGACCGTGGAGATGCCCCCGAGGTCCTGCGCGATCCTGGAGAGCGGCTGGATGTAGGTGTAGGGCCTCATCGAGTTGCCGGTTGAACCACCGGTCACCGTGCCGACAGCCTTGCTGCCGTAGAGGGCGGCCCCTCCGCTGTCACCGCCTTCGGACTGCATGCCGAGGACCTTGACCTGGTTGTACGAGGTGTACGTCTCCTCCCGCCCGTCCGGCAGCCTCCTCACCGTGGTGTAGGTGGAGATGCCGTCCAGGAACGTGCCGCACCGCCAGCCGCTTGTCACGCCCGAGGCGCAGATCTGCCCGCCGTCGGGTATCTCGTTGTCCGCGTTGCGGATGTAGCCGTCGTAGAGGTTGTAGCCGTCGGAAGTCTTGACTGCGCGCCCGCCGGGGGTCCAGCCCTTCGGGTTGTCCATCGCGATCAGCGCGTAGTCCGAGGCGGGGAACTGCCGGTCGGTGATGCGACCGATCCGGGTGTTGCGCGCGCTGTCCTGCGAGCTGTCGTCGCGCCGGATCGCCGGGTTCGACTGCTCCGGCCAGCAGTGGCCGGCGGTCACCAGGTAGGTCACACCGGCCTGCTTGATCATGATTCCGGCCGAGCAGGTGCCGGTGTTGTTCTCGTCCCGCAGGCCGTCGCCCCCGACCAGGCCGGTCCGAGCGTAGGCGGTCCCCTGGTGGGTGGTGACGCTGACCTTCGCACGGTCGGCGTCGGTGATGCCGGCCGTCCGCAGCATCGCCTCGGCGTCCGTGCCGGCCGGCACGTCCAGCACGACACGGTCGGTCCGGTTGTCCAGGGACCAGGAGCTGTCGCCCGGCGTCAGCTTCTTCTCCGCGGCCGCGTTGAGCCGCTCGTGCACCTCCCGGAGTTCGGCGGTGGTGTAGGCGGCGCGCTGCGGGATGACGCCGGCGGCCCGGGCCGCGCGCTCCCCCTCGTCGTCCAGCACGTTGGCGTGGACCTCGCCGTTCATCACGTCGAGCCACACGCCCGCGGCCTTGTCGCCCTGGCTGTCGCGGAACGCCCGGGCGGTCTTCGACAGCCCGCCCTCCGCGGCGAGGCGCTGCGCCACCTGCTGCTCGGGGAGCCCGAGTTGCTGCGCCAGCGCGTGGGCGGCGCCGCCCGGGGCGGCCGGGGGCGTCAAGGCGACGGTTCCGGTGGCCGAGGCCACGGCCGGGCTCTGGGCCGCGGCCGGTGCCAGGGTCACCCCGGCGAGCAGGAGCGCGGCTCCGGCCCTGGCGAGGGTCTTCCTGGAGACCTTCATGGTCATCTCCTTCGTGCGGATCGAACGTGTTGAGGTGAGAGGGGAGCGAGCGGGCGCCGGGCCACCGCTCAGGCGAGGATGTTCATCTGCGAGGACATCAGCCGGTACTGGCCGGAGGCGTAGTCGTAGGAGACGTAGCCGGTCCAGTACGCGCCGACCAGCGAGTCGGTGAGCTCCCGGGTGAAGGTGTACGAGGTGCCGTACGAGGCCCACTGCCAGGCGCCCGAGACGTAGGAGTTCACGCCGCACTTGTCCGGGTCGCAGTTGTACAGCCCGACCCAGTCGTACTTCCCGACCGGGTTGCCGTTGTAGTTCCAGCCGATCGTGACGACCTGGGTCTCCTTCACGTGGACGGCGGCGGCCCAGGTGCCCGGCGCGGACTGGGCCGCCGCGGCGCCCTGGGCGGGCAGCGCGCCCAGCAGGGCGAGGGCCAGCGCCGCCGCCTTCGTCGACAGGGCCACCGGCTCAGTCGATGTGGGAGCGGTGGGACTCGATGATGCGGTACTGGCTGGAGGCGTAGTCGTAGGAGATGTAGGCCGTCCAGTAGTCGCCGCTGACCGCCGGGACGCTGGTCAGGTACGAGGTGCCGTGGTTGTAGGCCCACTGCCAGGTCTCGTAGTTGTCGATGCCGATGGCGTTCGGGTCCCGCTTGTAGAGGCCGATCCAGTCGTACTTGCCGACGTTGTTCGGCGGGGTCCAGTTGATCTGGACGTAGCCGCCGTTCTTCTCGGCCCAGGTCGTGGGCGCGTCCGCCGCCAGCGTCGAGTTCGGCGCGCCCTGGGCGCTCCGGACGCCTGCGGGCACCGCCGCCGAGGCGGTGGCCGTGCCCGCGAGGGGCAGGGCGACGGCCGTCACCAGGGCCGCGACGGCGGCGGCACGGGTGGGATGGGGAATGCGGGACATGCGAGTCCTCCTGGGTCGTCTGCCGGCGGCCCCACCTGGCGGCCGCCGAGTCCGTGACCGGACCAGGAACACGCTCGTGGACTCCCGCAGACAAGCGGTCAACGCCCGGTCGACGCCCTGGTCACCACGGCCGCGGACACCCTCGACGGGCGCCCCGGTAGACAACCGATGAACGGCGAAACGGTGAACTCCCGTACCACGCCCATGATTTCAGGAGGACAGGCCTCCGCAACGGGAGGGCCGCCACGCGGATCGGAGGCAGTCCGAGGCCGGTCGGAGGGCGGCGCCCGCGGTGGTGTTACGGTCGCACCGCGCCGACCAGCCGGCCGGGCGGAGGGCAGTGAGGGAGCAGGGCGTCGTGGACGGACACACGGATCCATACAAGGTGTTCATCGACGTGCTGGCCCACCGCCACGCGGGTGCCCAGCGGCAGGCTCTGACCGGGGAGTCGATCGCCGCCTACACCGAGCTGAACCACCTCCTGGGGCGCACCAAGGGAACGCTGGCAAGGACGGTGTGGCTCGACTGCGCCGACGAGCTCGACCGGTGCGTGAACCTCTACAGAAGCGCCTGGACGCGGTTCGCCTCGGTGGTCGGCGACGACTACCCGAACGGTGCGGACACCGCGCCCTCGCCGGAGCTGGGCCCGGAGACGACCCGGGCGTTCCAGGAGGCCGCGGACGGGCTCCGGGCCGCGCTCGCCGTCCTGCGGAGGGAGGCCCGCCTGCTCGGCTGCGAGAGCTGGGTTCGCTAGGGGCTTCCCTCCGACCCGGGTGGCGGCGGGGAATGCGGGGGATGCGGGGAGGGGCGGTGGCGGGGCCCGTCACAAGTGGAGTGCCCGCCACCGCCGGAGTGCAGAGAGACCGCCTCGGGCCACCGGGGCCGGGCGGTCTCTGCTGTTCGGGCGGGCCCATGCGCCAACACGGCCCGCTGCCGATGTTCCCGAGATGTTGGAGTGAACAGCGCCCCCCGGGTTCCGGACCCGCAGGTCCGGGTGACGCCGCTGTCAATCGTCACACCCGGCCAGGACGGCTTACAAGGGCGCGCTGCACAAAGGCGCATCAAAATCCGGTTTCGATTCGTTGAACTGCGGCTTTCTGGTACGACGTTCGCAAGATTTCAGGTAGGGGCCGGGACTGTCGCGCATCAATCCGCGCGATGTTCGCCGAACCGATTGGGATTCACCCATATGCCTGACAGAGTGTCATCCAACGGGCACCCCGTGCGACGCCAACCGCACAAGTGCCCACCCGTTGGAGTGGACAGTGATATAGGAGGGTTCCCTCGATGACGAGGAAGCGGAACAAGCGCGTCCCCATCCCCTGCGCGGACGGTGTCCCGAGGCCCGCGCGCCGCCCGGCCCTGCCCTGGCCGTTCGTGGCCGGACAGTCGTCCGTGACGGCCGTGACCGCCGGCCAGGTGGCCGTGGTGATCGTCGTGGTCGTCCTGACGGTCGCGCTCACCGCCGCCCTGGTGGCGACCGGCATGTCCGCCGGAGTGGCGCTCGAACTGACCACCGGGGGCTGGCTGTTGGCCTCCAGGCTGCAAAGGGGACGGGCCTAGGGGAGAGCGCCTGCCTGCGATGGGACGCCGAGAGAACCCGATCGAGACGACCGAGCCGGCGCTGAGCCGACTGGCCGCCTGGCTGCGGGAGCAGCGCGAGCAGGCCGGGTTGACGTACAGTCAGCTCGCCGTTCGGACCAACTACCACGCCACCACCCTGCAACGGGCCGCCAGCGGACGCTCCCTGCCGAGCTGGAAGGTCGTCGAGGCCGTCACCGGCGAATGCGGCGGCGACCTCAAGACGGCCCGGCGCAAGTGGGTCCACGCCAACTACTGGGCCCACGTGCCCCGCCCCTCGGGGAGCCGGCGGCTGCGCGCACCGAGGCGGGTCGACCCCCAACAGGTCGACTCCTTCGCCGACTTGCGCCGGGCGATGCACGAGATGCGCCGCAAGGCCGACTGGCCCTCCCTGCGGGAACTGGACCGCCGGGCCCGCGACCGGGGCGGGCGCCTGCCCTCCAGCACGCTGGCCCTGGTCCTCAAGGGCGAGGCCCCGCTGCGCAAACCCGTCTTCCTCGCCTACATGGAGGTCTGCGGGGTCCGGGAGGCCCGCCGCGCGCTGTGGGCGGCGGCCTGGGACCGGACGAACAACGCCCGCACCCCGTTCCCGGTCAACTCGCGCACGTACCAGAGCGAGTTCACCCGGGCCATGCAGTCCTCCAGCGCCGGGACGTCGACGGACATCCTGTTCCGGCTCTGGATGACCCTGCGCACCAACCTGGCCGCCGACCGCGACGACGGCCCCGGCCACTCCGGCGCGGCGGGCCGCGGAGGCACCGACGACAACCCGCCGGTGCTCGTGTGACCCGGTCCGCGGCCGGGACGCGCCACCCGCTG
>NZ_JBHVEU010000518.1:0-5930 GCF_042802075.1 Kitasatospora sp. NPDC057518 | reverse complement strand
GGCGAGGAGCCTCCGCCCCGAACCCGTTTTGGTCCAGCGGCGCTGACGCGTTAGCCTGGTCCGATGTGTGTGCTGGCGGCCGGGTGTCGCCCCGGTTTCGCACGCACCAGCAATCACCTCTCGGAAGGACCCGGAGAGACATGCCTCCCAAGAAGAAGAAGGTCACGGGGCTTATCAAGCTCCAGATCAACGCCGGTGCGGCCAACCCGGCGCCGCCGGTCGGCCCCGCGCTGGGCCAGCACGGCGTCAACATCATGGAGTTCTGCAAGGCCTACAACGCTGCGACCGAGTCGCAGCGCGGCATGATCGTGCCGGTGGAGATCACGGTCTACGAGGACCGTTCCTTCACCTTCATCACGAAGACGCCGCCGGCCGCGCGCCTCATCCTGAAGGCCGCGGGTGTCGACAAGGGCTCCAGCGAGCCGCACAAGACCAAGGTCGCCAAGCTCACCAGCGCCCAGGTCCGCGACATCGCCACGACCAAGATGCCCGACCTGAACGCCAACGACCTGGACGCCGCGGAGAAGATCATCGCCGGCACCGCCCGGTCGATGGGCATCACCGTCGAGGGCTGAGTTCCCTTCTCGTCCCCTGTGGTAGGGCCCGCGCAGGCCCGTGACACCACAACTCCATTCATCATTCAGGAGCAGCCATGAAGCGCAGCAAGGCCCTGAAGGCCGCGGACGCCCAGGTCGACCGCGAGCGCCTTTACGCCCCCCTCGAGGCCGTCCGCCTCGCCAAGGCGACCAGCACCACCAAGTTCGACGGCACCGTCGAGGTCGCCATGCGTCTGGGCGTCGACCCGCGCAAGGCCGACCAGATGGTCCGCAGCACCGTGATCCTCCCGCACGGCACCGGTAAGACCGCTCGGGTCCTGGTCTTCGCGACCGGCGAGCGTGCCGAGGCCGCGCGTGCTGCGGGCGCCGACATCGTCGGCTCCGACGAGCTCATCGACGAGGTCGCCAAGGGCCGCCTCGACTTCGACGCCGTCGTCGCCACCCCGGACCTCATGGGCAAGGTCGGCCGCCTCGGCCGCGTGCTCGGTCCCCGTGGCCTGATGCCGAACCCGAAGACCGGCACCGTGACCCCGGACGTGGCCAAGGCCGTGAACGAGATCAAGGGCGGCAAGATCGAGTTCCGCGTCGACAAGCACTCGAACCTGCACTTCATCATCGGTAAGGCCTCCTTCACCGACGAGCAGCTGGTCGAGAACTACGCCGCCGCGCTGGACGAGGTGCTCCGCGCCAAGCCGTCCGCCGCCAAGGGCCGCTACATCAAGAAGACCGCGTTCTCGACCACCATGGGCCCCGGTGTCCTGGTGGACCCGAACCGCACCCGCAACCTCCTCGCCGAGGAGGACCCGGCCGCGGTCTGAGCCCCAGTGCTCTAGAGCAGTCCGTACGACGGGCCCGTACCCCCTTCACCGGGGGTGCGGGCCCGCCGTCGTTCCCGGGGAAGGAGCCGGTACGGGGCCCGGCGCGGGCCGGTCGGGCCGACGGGCCGCAACGGTTGCCGGATCGGGACACCGGCGGATGGGAACGACGGGCCGAACCGTCGTACGCTCTGCCGGTCAGACCATGTGGAGCACCTGTGACCGCCGGAGTGTGCCGTGCTGCCCGCCCCTCGCCCCACCGTTCTCGTGGCGGCCCTGCTGCTGCTCACCACCACCGGGTGCAGCCTGCTGGCCGTCCCGACCACCCGCACCCCCGGGGGCCCCGCGCCGGTGCCGCCCAAGCAGGTGGTGCTCTCGGCCGCGCAGGGGCTGGACGACGCCGGCGGCGCCCGGATCGACGTGGTCCAGGAGGGCCCGGCCGGCCGGCGCACCGCGAGCGGCTCCCTGGTCTGGGGCGCCGCGGACGAGGCCGGGCTGGCCGTCACCGACGAGCTGGGCACCGGACGGCTGACCGTGAAGGACGGCGCGCTCGACCTCGTCTACCAGGGCGGCGCGGCCAAGCACGCGGAGCGGAGCACCGCCGAGTCGGTCGACCCCGCGGCGGGCCCCGACCCGGAGGGCTTCGCGGGCGGCTGGACGACCGCGCTGATCACCAACCCGGGCAGCCGGGCGTACGAGGTCGCGCAGGGCGTCAAGCTCACCTCGCTCGGCGGCGAGCAGCTGGCCGGGGTGACCGTGGCGCACTACCGGGGCTCCGCGCCGGTGGCCGAACTGTTCGGCAAGGACGACGAGTTGAGCCCGCAGCGGCGGGCCGCCACGCTGGACTGGTACCAGCGGCACGGGGTGACGGCGATCGGCTACGACGTCTGGGTCGGCCCCGGCATGCAGCTGCTGCGGCTGCGCGAGACGGTCCGGGGGAGCGCGGGAACCACGGTCACCACGACCGATGTCTCGGCTCCCGGAGCGGCGGACGCGACGCCCGCCGCCGGCGGGTGACGGGGGAGCGGATATCCGGCGCGTGGGGCTTCCGGCGATCCGTTAGAGTCCGGATGAGAAACGCATGAGAAGAGCTGACAATCAGCTCTTCGAGGGGGGAAGTCATGGCTGGAACCCGCAAGGCCGCCGTCACCGTCGTCCTCGCCGCCCTGGCGCTGACCGCGACCGCGTGCAACAACGACAAGTCGGCGGACAAGAACGCCGCCCCGGCCGCGCCGACCACGGCCGCCGCCCCGGCCACCCCGTCGGCCGCCGCCCCGACCGGCGCGAAGCCGGAGAAGGTCAGCCCGGCGGTCTTCCTGGAGCAGGTCACCCAGAAGACCGGTGCGGCCAAGTCGGCGAAGGTCGACGAGCTGATCCAGGTCGGCGAGATCACCATGAAGGGCCAGGGCGCGCTGTCCTGGGCCGACGGCCTGGAGGCCGACCTCGCGATGGACCTGTCGGGCTCCCCGCTGGGCAAGGTCCTGGCGCCGATCACCGGCGGGCCGAAGGCGCACTACCTGTACACCAAGGACGCGGTGTTCCTGGGCCTCGGCGGGGAGCTGCTGCAGAACAGCGGCCCGCGCTGGGTGCGCTACACCATGGCCGACATGGCCAAGGCCTCCGGCGGTGCGACCGACCAGCTGCAGAGCGCGGACCCGGTGCAGGGCGTCCGGACGCTGATCGCCGGCGGCAAGGTCACCGAGGTCGGCCCGGAGACGGTGAACGGCAAGGCGACCACCCACTACTCCGGCGTGATCAGCGCCGCGGACCTGGCCATCGCCTCCACCCAGGGCATCACCCAGGCGCAGGCCGACCGGATCAAGAAGGGCCTGGACGCGGCCGGCATCGCCAGCGAGCAGGTCGACGTCTGGGTCGACGCCGACAAGCTCGTGGTCAAGCGGACCGAGCAGGCCGAGAGCAAGGTCGGCGCGGTGAACGTCTCCGTCAGCTACTCGGACTACGGCACCCCGGTGATCGCCGCCACCCCGGTGGACTACATCGACCTCGCCGACCTCCAGAAGGCCGCCGCCGGCAGCTGATCCCCGCCGCCCCGGACCGGAGCCCCGGCGCCGGTCCGGGCTCGGCCGACCCGGTGGACCCGCCCGCCCGAGGGGGGCCGCCACCGGGCCGGTCGGAGACGGGTGGCAAGGTGGCCGGAACGGGGCCGCCGTCGGACGGGGGCGGGCGAGAGGGGAACGGACGATGGCGGCACGGCAGCGCTTGGCGGCGGTGGCCGTCGTCGCCCTGCTGACCAGCGGGCTGAGCGGGTGCGGCGGGGACGGGGAGACGTCCGCCACGCCGTCCGGCAGCCCGAGCCTGAGCACCGCCTCGCCGTCCACCGCCTCCCCGAGCGCCCAGGCCAAGCCCACCGACCGCTCGCCGCACGGGGTGCTGCTCTCCGCCCAGCTGGCCATGCAGACCGCCCGCCGGGCCAAGGTCAGCTACCGGCTCGGCCCGGACGCCGGGTCCGGCCCGCTGTTCTGGCAGCCCAAGACCGCGCTCCAGATCAAGCGCTCCACCCCCGCCGAGGCCGAGCAGCTGATCGTCGTGGACACCGTCGCCTACCAGGGCGGGGACGCCGCCACCGCGGCCAGGCAGGGCGGCCGGCACTGGGAGCGCTTCACCGTCCCGCCGGACGCGGACGGCCACAAGGAGGTCCCGTACGCCGGGCTGATCGACCTGCTGAACCCGGTCGAGGCGCTGACCGCGGCCACCGCCGAGGGGACGGACCCGGTCTTCGTCGGCGAGGAGAAGTTCGAGGACTCGACCGTCGAGCACTACCGGGTCGCCACCACCGCCGAGAAGTACGCGGCCGCCCAGGCCCAGCTGACCGCGGCCCGCCGGGACGGCCTGCGGGCCGCGCTCTCGCCCGGCGGCTCGGCCTCGCTCACCCTGGACCTCTGGCTCAACGACAAGGACCAGCTGGTCCGGCTCCAGCGGACCGGCACCGGGGACAGCGGCCGGCAGGACGACTCGGTGCTCTACACCGACCTCGCCGGGGCGCTGCTCTCGGCGCAGGCCCCGGCCGAGTCGGACACCGTGGACACCGGCGTCCGGACGGTCTCCCCGCTGGCCCGCTGAGCCGTCGGCCCGCCGGCCCATCGGCCCGCCGCACTGACGACCCGTGCCGCGGCGACCCCGGGGGATGCCCCGTCCGAGGGCGATTTGCACCTGGTGAGGGGCTCCGGTTACTGTTGCCGAAGCCAAAGACCGCTGGTTGTCGCCGCGCCCGTCAGGGATCGGTGGCCGAAGGATCTGCGCTTCGTCGCAGGCAGCCCGCGCAGGTGTGTCTGGAGCTTCGACTTCCGGGTCCGCGTTCGCGCGATCGCCCGTCGAGGTCGTCACGAGCCCCGTGCCCCTGCGCACCGGGGCTCATTGCGTTTTCGCAGGAGCTTTCCTTCCCTCCAGTCGGTCCACGGCGACCCAGGTCGACTTTTGCGGTCGGCCCGACTTCGACATCACGGAAGGAGGCGTAAGCCTATGGCCAGGCCCGACAAGGCTGCCGCCGTCGCCGAGATCACGGACAAGTTCCGTGGCTCCTCCGCGGCGCTGCTGACCGAGTACCGCGGTCTCTCGGTGAAGCAGGTCAAGACCCTGCGTCGCTCGCTCGGCGACAACGCCGAGTACGCCGTGGTGAAGAACACGCTGACCAAGATTGCGGCCAATGAGGTCGGGATCACGGAGCTCGACGACCTGTTCAACGGTCCGACGGCTGTCGCCTTCGTCACCGGTGACCCGGTGGAGTCGGCGAAGGCTCTGCGTGACTTCGCCAAGGAGAACCCCGCTCTCATCATCAAGGGCGGTGTCCTTGACGGTAAGGCGCTGTCCGCCGATGAGATCAAGAAGCTCGCGGACCTCGAGTCCCGCGAGGTGCTGCTCGCCAAGCTGGCGGGTGCCCTGAAGGCCAAGCAGTCCCAGGCTGCCGCGCTCTTCCAGGCCCTGCCGTCGAAGCTCGTCCGCACTGTGGACGCGCTGCGCGACAAGGTCGAGCAGGGCGGTGCCGGTACGCCGGCTCCCGCCGCCGAGGACGCGGCCGCCGAGTAATTCGGCAGGCTCACGCCTCGCTGCGGGCCCGTGCCCGCCCAACCCGTACATACGGCACCACCTGCCGATTTAGTGGAAGGACGCCATCATGGCGAAGCTGACCCAGGACGAGCTGCTCGCGCAGTTCGAGGAGCTCACCCTCATCGAGCTCGCTGCCTTCGTGAAGGCCTTCGAGGAGAAGTTCGACGTCACCGCTGCCGCCCCGGTCGCCGTTGCCGCCGCCGGTGGCCCGGCCGCCGTTGAGGCCGTCGAGGAGCAGGACGAGTTCGACGTCATCCTCGATGGTGCCGGCGACAAGAAGATCCAGGTCATCAAGGAGGTGCGCACCCTGACCTCCCTCGGCCTGAAGGAGGCCAAGGACCTCGTTGACACCGCTGGTGCCAAGGTCCTGGAGAAGGTTGCCAAGGACGTTGCCGAGAAGGCCAAGGCCGCCCTCGAGGGTGCCGGCGCCAAGGTCACCGTCAAGTGACTTCTCGCCCCCTCTGAGGGGGCCTGAAGCCGGGCCGATCACCCT
>NZ_JBHVEU010000517.1:0-5930 GCF_042802075.1 Kitasatospora sp. NPDC057518 | reverse complement strand
CCCCGGCGGCCGTGGCCGCCGGGGTCACCGGCGTTCGGGGGCGGTTGGGATCGAACGGCGGCACGGTTCGAACAGCGGTGCGTCGAGGGTGCGGTGCGGTTCCAACGGCGGTGCGTCGAGGGCGGTCTCGCGCCCCGGACGGACGGGTCACCCGTTGCGGGGGAATCGGCATCGGAGCGTGACCGGGGCGGCGCCGGGGCGTGGAATGATTGGCGCACGACGACCCGCGAAGGGGGAGGAGCGGATGGGGGATCACTTCGGGCTGGGGCCCGGGGTCGGGCCAGGGCTGCCGTTGGGGGCGGAGGATGAGCCCGCGTACGAGCCGCACCGGGGTGAACCGATCCGCGTGTTGGTGGTGGACGACCACGCGCTGTTCCGTCGGGGGCTGGAGATCGTCCTCGCGGAGGAGCCGGACATCAAGGTCGTCGGCGAGGCGGGGGACGGCGCCGAGGCCGTGCTGAAGGCCGCCGACCTGCTGCCCGACATCATCCTCATGGACGTCCGGATGCCGCGCCGCAGCGGGATCGAGGCCTGCACGGCGATCAAGGACGTGGCACCGAGCACCAAGATCATCATGCTGACGATAAGCGACGAGGAGGCCGACCTCTACGAGGCGATCAAGGCGGGGGCCACCGGCTACCTGCTCAAGGAGATCTCCACCGACGAGGTCGCCACCGCGATCCGCGCGGTCGCCGACGGGCAGTCGCAGATCAGCCCCTCGATGGCGTCCAAGCTGCTCACCGAGTTCAAGTCGATGATCCAGCGCCGCTCCGACGACCGGGACCTGGTGCCCGCGCCCCGGCTCACCGACCGGGAGCTGGAGGTGCTCAAGCTGGTGGCGACCGGGATGAACAACCGGGAGATCGCCAAGGAGCTGTTCATCAGCGAGAACACCGTGAAGAACCACGTGCGCAACATCCTGGAGAAGCTCCAGCTGCACTCGCGGATGGAGGCGGTGGTGTACGCGATGCGGGAGAAGATCCTCGAAATAGGGTGAGCCGGGCGGGACTTAGCGGTCCGCCAGCAGCTTCTCCAGGGTCGGGCGCAGCCGCTCGTCGTGCAGCGTCCCGACCCGCACCCCGTCGCAGCCGACCCAGTCGGCCGCCTCGCGCAGCGCCGTCGCCAGCGCCTCGACGTGCCGGGCGCCCCGCCCCGGACCGTCCAGGGAGACCTGCCGGGCGACCAGGGTGCGCCCCTCGCGGGCCGGGTCGACCCGGCCGACCAGCCGGCCGCCGGCCAGCAGCGGCATCGCGAAGTAGCCGTGCACCCGCTTGTGCTTGGGCGTGTAGGCCTCCAGCCGGTGCGTCATGCCGAAGATCCGCTCGGTGCGGGCGCGGTCCCAGACCAGGGAGTCGAACGGCGAGAGCAGTGTGGTGCGGTGGCGCCCGCGCGGGGCGGTGGCGAGGGCGGCCGGGTCGGCCCAGGCCGGGGCCGGGGCGCCGTCCGGGCCCCAGCCGGCCACCTCGACCGGGACGAGCCCGCAGTCGGCGAGCACCGGGTCCAACTGCTCGGCGCGCAGCCGGTGGTAGTCCAGCAGGTCGGCCCGGGTGGCCACGCCGAGCGCGGCGCCGGCCTGGGCGACCAGGGTGCGCACGCACTCCCCGTCCGACCGCTCCTGCCCCAACAGGGCGTCGGGGATGGCCTGTTCGGCCAGTGCGTAGACCCGCTTCCAGCTCCGGCGCTCGGTGCAGACCACGTCGCCGAAGGCCAGCGCCCGCTCGACCGCGATCTTGGTGTCGGACCAGTCCCACCACTCGGCGGTCTTCTTGGCGCCGCCCAGCTCGGTGGAGGTCAACGGCCCCTCGGCCCGCAGCTTGTCCAGCACGGCGCGGTAGGTCTCGGGCGGGACCTGGTGGCCCCAGAGGTGGCCGCGGTCGCGGTAGCGGCGGCGCCGGAAGGCGAACAGCGGCCACTCCTCGACCGGCAGGAGGCAGGCCGCGTGCGACCAGTACTCGAAGCTCGTGCCGCCGCCCCAGTACGCCGCCTCGACGGCCGGGCGGCCGACCGCGCCGAGGCGGGCGTACGGCACCAGCTCGTGCGAGCGGGCGAGCACCGAGATGGTGTCCAGCTGGACGGCGCCCAGGTGCCGCAGCACCCCGCGCACCCCGCCGCGGCGGTCCGGCGCGCCCAGCAGGCCCTGGGCGCGCAGGGCGATCCGGCGGGCGTCGTCCGCGCTGAGGACGGCGGCGGGGGCGGGGTTGGCGGCAGCGGCGGTCATGCCGGGGAGCGTAGTCCGGGGCACCGACAGCGCGGGCCCGGGGCGGGACGGAGGGCCCGGGTCGGGGCGGAGGGCTCAGGCCAGGTCGGAGGGCAGCAGGGAGGCGATCCAGGAGTCGTGGAAGGCGCCGCGCTGCTCGGCGTACGAGCGCAGGGTGCCCTCGAAGCGGTAGCCGGCCTTCTCGGCGACCGCGCGGGAGCCGTCGTTCCCGACGTAGGCCAGCCACTCCAGGCGGCGCAGGCCCAGCTCGCGCAGGCCGTAGTGGGAGACGGCGCGCGCGGCCTCGGTGGTGTAGCCGCGGCCGCGGAACTCCTTCACGGCCCACCAGCCGATCTCGGCGCAGCCCGGGTCCTGGGGGCGCAGGACGAGCCCCTGGGAGCCGACGAGGGTGCCGGACTCGCGCTCGAACACGCACCAGATCAGGTTCGCCCCGGTGCGCCGGCCCTCGATGGCGAGATCGCGTACGAAGAACTCGGCGTCCTCGCGGCGGTAGGGCGACGGGACGACCGTCCAGCGCTGGATCTCCGGATCCTGGCAGGCGGCGTAGACCGCGTC
This sequence comes from Kitasatospora sp. NPDC057518, assembly GCF_042802075.1. NCBI lineage: Bacteria > Bacillati > Actinomycetota > Actinomycetes > Kitasatosporales > Streptomycetaceae > Kitasatospora > Kitasatospora sp. NPDC057518. The sequence continues at coordinate 3,157 of NZ_JBHVEU010000517.1, read as the reverse complement.
GATGTCCGACTCCTGCGGGGGGCGCAGGACCAGTCGGTCGGTGGTGAGGGCGGGAAGTTCGGCGCGAAGTTCGTCCATGAACGGATTATTCCGCCAGGGGAGGAAGGCAGGCATCCGATTATTCGCCCGCCTTGGCGTCCAACTCCACGACCCGCCGACCGTTTTGTCCCGGTGGACGGTGCTATCGGGCCATGTGCTCGCCAGGGTGACACGGGAATACCGTGCTGACGCACCTCCCGGGGGGTTGGACTCCTCGCATACGATGGCCCGTGCGGTGGGGTGGACCCGCCGTGCAGTCGTCCAGTGCCAATACAGGCAAGGAGCCCGCTCATCGTGTCCGTCTTCGACAAGATCCTGCGCGCCGGCGAGGGCAAGATCCTTCGCAAGCTGCAGCGGATTGCCGCCCAGGTCAACTCCATCGAAGAGGACTTCGTCAACCTCACCGACGCCGAGCTGCGCGCACTGACCGACGAGTACAAGCAGCGGCTCGCGGACGGCGAGACCCTGGACGACATCCTCCCCGAGGCGTTCGCCACCGTCCGTGAGGCCGCCAAGCGCGTGCTCGGCCAGCGGCACTACGACGTCCAGCTCATGGGCGGCGCCGCGCTGCACCACGGGTACGTCGCCGAGATGCGCACCGGTGAGGGCAAGACCCTCGTCGGCACGCTGCCCGCGTACCTGAACGCGCTGACGGGCAAGGGCGTCCACCTGATCACCGTCAACGACTACCTCGCCGAGCGCGACTCGGAGTGGATGGGCCGGGTGCACCGCTTCCTCGGCCTCGAAGTCGGCGTGATCCTGGCCAACATGACGCCCGCCGAGCGCAAGCGCCAGTACGGGATGGACATCACGTACGGCACGAACAACGAGTTCGGCTTCGACTACCTGCGCGACAACATGGCCTGGTCGCAGGACGAACTCGTCCAGCGCGGCCACTACTTCGCGGTCGTCGACGAGGTCGACTCGATCCTGATCGACGAGGCTCGTACCCCGCTGATCATCTCCGGCCCGGCCGACCAGGCGACCAAGTGGTACGCCGACTTCTCCAAGCTGGTCCTGCGCCTGAAGATCGACCGGGACTACGAGGTCGACGAGAAGAAGCGCACGGTCGGCATCCTGGAGGAGGGCGTCAGCCGGGTCGAGGACTACCTGGGCATCGACAACCTCTACGAGTCGGTGAACACCCCGCTGGTCGGCTTCCTGAACAACGCCATCAAGGCGAAGGAGCTGTACAAGCGGGACAAGGACTACGTCGTGATGAACGGCGAGGTCATGATCGTCGACGAGCACACGGGCCGCATCCTGGCCGGCCGCCGCTACAACGAGGGCATGCACCAGGCGATCGAGGCCAAGGAGGGGGTGGAGGTCCAGAACGAGAACCAGACCCTGGCCACCATCACCCTGCAGAACTTCTTCCGCCTGTACGACAAGCTCGCGGGCATGACCGGTACCGGCACCACCGAGGCCGCCGAGTTCCACCAGATCTACAAGCTCGGCGTGGTGCCGATCCCGACCAACAAGACGCCGCTGCGCATCGACCAGCCCGACCTGATCTACAAGTCGGAGCCGGCCAAGTTCGCCGCCGTGGTCGAGGACATCGCCGAGAAGCACGAGAAGGGCCAGCCGGTGCTGGTCGGCACCGTGTCGGTCGAGAAGTCCGAGTACCTGTCGCAGGAGCTGCGCAAGCGCGGCATCCCGCACGAGGTGCTGAACGCCAAGCACCACGAGCGCGAGGCGCAGATCGTCGCGCAGGCCGGCCGCAAGGGCGCCGTCACCGTCGCCACCAACATGGCCGGCCGCGGCACCGACATCATGCTGGGCGGCAACTCCGACCACCTCGCGGCGGCCGAGCTGGCGCAGCGCGGGCTCACCCCGACGGACACCCCGGAGGAGTACGAGGCCGCCTTCCCGGCCGCGCTGGAGAAGGCCAAGGCCTCGGTGAAGGCCGAGCAGGACGAGGTCAAGGAGGCCGGCGGCCTCTACGTCCTCGGCACCGAGCGGCACGAGTCCCGCCGGATCGACAACCAGCTGCGCGGCCGCTCCGGCCGTCAGGGCGACCCGGGCGAGTCCCGCTTCTACCTGTCGCTGGGCGACGACCTGATGCGCCTGTTCAAGGCCGGCATGGTCGAGCGCGTGCTCTCGATGGCCAATGTCCCCGAGGACGTGCCGATCGAGTCCAAGATGGTCACCCGCGCCATCGCCTCCGCGCAGACCCAGGTCGAGCAGCAGAACTTCGAGATCCGCAAGAACGTCCTCAAGTACGACGAGGTGCTCAACCGCCAGCGCGAGGTCATCTACGGCGAGCGCCGCCGGGTGCTGGAGGGCGAGGACCTCCAGGAGCAGGTCGGCCACTTCATGGACGACACCGTCGAGGCGTACGTCCGCGCGGCCACCGGTGAGGGCTTCGAGGACGACTGGGACCTGGACAAGCTCTGGACCGCGCTCAAGCAGCTCTACCCGGTCACCCTGGACCTGGAGGAGCTGGAGGAGGAGGCTGGCGGCCCGGCCGGGCTGACCCCCGAGTTCCTGATCAAGTCCGTCCAGGAGGACATCCAGGGCCAGTACGGCGCCCGCGAGGACCAGCTGGGCGCGGAGATCATGCGCGAGCTGGAGCGCCGGGTCGTGCTGTCGGTGCTGGACCGCCGCTGGCGCGAGCACCTCTACGAGATGGACTACCTCCAGGAGGGCATCGGCCTGCGGGCCATGGCGCAGCGCGACCCGCTGGTCGAGTACCAGCGCGAGGGCTTCGACATGTTCACCGCGATGATGGAGGGCATCAAGGAGGAGTCCGTCGGCTACCTGTTCAACCTGGAGGTCCAGGTCGAGCAGCAGGTCGAGGAGGTCCCGGTCGAGGACGCCCAGGTGGCGCTCGACAAGCTGGAGAAGGACGCCGCCCGCCCGGAGATCAAGGCCAAGGGCCTGGAGGCCCCGAAGCCGCAGCGGCTGCACTACACGGCCCCCTCGGACGAGGTCGGCGGCGGTGTCATCGAGGGCGACTTCGACGACCTCGCGCCGGAGGACGAGGGCGACGGGATGACCCGCGCCGAGCGCCGCAAGGCCGCCAAGTCGGCCAAGGGCCGCCGCCGCAAGGGCTGAGCCGGCCGCCGGCCACCAGCCAGGACGCCACGCAGGGCGCCGTTCCCGGCGGTGTGGAACC
>NZ_JBHVEU010000516.1:0-5963 GCF_042802075.1 Kitasatospora sp. NPDC057518 | reverse complement strand
CGCACGGACCCCGCCGCTCCCACCGGCTGCCCGCGGACGATCACAGAGGCTGACATGCGCAACGAACGATGGGTCTACCGCTTCCTCTTCGCGTGGAACGACACGCTGTTCTTCGACCCGCTCGACGTCTCGTACGAACCGAGTGCGGACCACTTCCTCGCCGGGCTCGACGAGCCGCTGAGGGCGCGGTTCGTCCGCAGCGGCATCTGGTGGAGCCATCGGTCCAGCCCGGACCTGCCGGCGCAGGGCTGGAAGATCCACGTGTCGGCGAGCTGCCGTCACGTGCGCGAGGTCGCCGCCTCGGTGATCGGATATCTGACGGAACGCGGGACCGATTTCAAGATAGCCCTCGACCTCAACGTCTTCGAGATGCTCAACTCCAAGGCCATGTCCCGGGGGAGCGGCGGCAAGTTCGTCACCGTCTACCCGCGCGGTGACGACGAGTTCAGGAAGGTCCTGGCCGACCTGGCCGGACTCCTGGAGGGCTACGAGGGCGCCTACGTCCTGTCGGACCTGCGCTACCGGGACAGCAGGGCGCTGTACTTCCGCTACGGCCAGTTCCTCGACACCCACACCGTCGACGTCCTCGGCCGGCGGCACCCGCGGATCCTCGGACCGGACGGTCCCGTCCCCGACGACCGGAGCGTGGGGAACGCCCGGCCCGACTGGGTGCCCTGGCCCTTCGACGACTGGAAGCCCGAGGACGAGGACGAGGACGACGGCCTGGTCGGGGGCCGGTTCCGGGTGACCGGGGCGATCCAGTTCTCCAACAGCGGCGGCGTGTACACGGCCGAGGACACGGCGCACGACGACCGGCCGGTGCTGCTCAAGGAGGCCCGTCCGCACACCAACATCAACCCCCGTCGGAACCACGACGCCGTGGACATCCTCGACCGCGAGTGGATGTTCCTGAACCGGCTGGCGGACATCGGCTCGTACCCGGCCCCGATCGCGAAGTTCCGCCACTGGGAGCACCACTTCATCGCCGAGGAGTTCGTCGACGCCTCCGACCTCCGCTCGGTGCTGCTCGAACGCAACCCGCTCGCGCGGCCGGGGTTCGACATCGAGCAGTCGCGGGAGTACCTGCGGATCTTCCTCGCCGTCTTCCGCGGGCTGGCCCGCGCGATCCAGGCCGCGCACGACCGCGGGGTGATCCTCGCCGACTTCACCGCCTCCAACCTGCTCGTCGACCCGGACACCCACGAGGTGACCATCGTCGACCTGGAGGCCTGCCGGCTGGCCGGGACCGACAGCCGCGGCGGGAGCGGCGAAACGGAGTTGGAGCAGCCCGTCGAGCTCTACACACCGGGGTTCAGCCTCTCGCGCGACGGCTTCAGGGAATTCGGGCCGGAGGGCGACCGGTACGCCCTGGCGTCCACCATGGCGTACTTCGTCTTCCCGATCGCGGCGATGTCCTACCTGCGCGAGGACGTCCTCGACCTGTACCGGATCCACATCACCGAGGGCCTGGGCTGGCCGGAGCGCGTCCACCGGTTGATCACCGACCTGGCCGGGGACCGGATCGGCCTCACCGACGTGCTGGACGCCCTGGAGGACGAGGCGGAGCTGCTCGACCAGGTCGAGGCCCTCCCGGCGCGGCCGGTCGTCGAGGAACGGCTCGGACTGGTGGAGGCGGAGGACGGAGTGGCCGCGTTCGTCGAGGCCGTCGCCGACCCCGGCCGGGGCACGCTCTTCCCCGTGGACCCCTTCGCTCACGTCACCAACCCGCTGAGCCTCGGCTTCGGGGCGAGCGGCGTCCTGTGGGCGCTGCAGTCCTCCGGCATCGCGATCCGGCCCGAATGGCGCGACTGGCTGGGCGGCGAACTGGCCGGCATCGACAGCGCGGAGTACCCGGACGGTCTCATGAACGGCCTGGCCGGCATCGCCTGGGCGGCCGACTCGCTCGGGTTCGGGACCGAGGCCAGGCGCCTGTTGGCCCGGGCCAACAGGCGCGCGCTGGAGAAGGGCGACTACACCTTCTACTACGGCCTCGCCGGCGTCGGGATGACGAACCTGCGCTTCTTCCTGCAGGGCCGCGACCCGCGCGACCTCGCCGCGGCACGGGACTGCGCGCAGGCCCTGCACGACACGGTGCGGCACGACGGCGGGCGAGCCCACTGGGTGAACGAGTTCGCCACCGAGGGGCCGCTGACCGGCCTCGGCTTCGGACAGGCCGGCGTCGCCATGTTCCTGCTGCGCATGCACCAGGTCACGGGAGAGGATCACCACCTGCGGCTCGGACGGCAGGCGCTTTCCTGGGAGATGGCCCACGCCAAGCCCCTGAACGACGGGGGCCCGGTCATGTTCGAGCACGAAGGGACGATGGAGCCGTACATCGAGGTGGGGTCCGCCGGCGTGGCGCAGGTGCTGCTGCGCTACGGCGACCTGGACGCGGCGCGCACCGTCCTGCGCGGACTGGACGTCCGCTACTCGGTGCTGCCCGGGTACGGCTTCGGCATGACCGGGATCGCCGACGCGCTGCTCGACGCGGCCGAGTTCACCGGGGACCGCTCCTACCGCGACAGGGCGCTGACGCAGCTCGACACCGTCCGGAGGGTGTTCCTGTTCGAGCCCGCCGAGCGCTTCGGCCTGCCGCGCCAGGACGGCCGTACCCTGCTGGGTCTTCCCGGCGAGGGGCTGCTGCGCTGCTCCTGCGACTACCTGACCGGGTCGGCGGGCCTGCTGCGGGTGCTCCACCGGGTGAACGCCGGAGGCACCGCCGACTTCCTGCTGGACGAGGCGGCGCGGTGAACAACCGGTTGTGGCGTACCTTGCGGGGCCACCGGGCCCCGTTCGTGGTGGTCCTCGTCGCCGAGGCCACCACGGGCGGGCTCGAGGCCCTGCTGCACCCCCTGCTGCTCAAGGCCCTGTTCGACCAGGCGATCCTGACCGCCGACTTCCGCAGGTTCCTCGTCCTCGGCCTCGGGTACCTCCTGTTCGGACTGACCCTCACCATCACGGACTACTGCGTCGCCTGTTGGCGCAAGCGCCTCGAGAACGCGTTCACGCTGGTGCTGGAGACGGAGTTGCTGAGCCGCACGCTCGGCCTGGACGGCCGAGAGGTGGCGAAGGCGGGAAACGCCTCGTACGTCAGCCGCATCCACAACGACGTCTCCCAGGGCGTCCTGCCGGCCATCGACGTCTCCCTCCGCATCGCGCGACAGGCGGTCGCGTCGGTCGCCTTCCTCGGCGTGCTGTTCTACCTGTCCTGGCAGGCCAGCCTCATCCTGCTGGTGATCGTGCCGCCGCTGGTGCTCGTGAGCAACCGGCTCGGCAGGCGGATCGAGCAGAACACCGGGCCCGAACGCGAGGCGGAGGCGCGGTACATCAACACGCTGACCCGCACGCTGGAGTCCTTCCCCGCCCTGCGCGGACTGCCGTCGCTGCTGCCGGGCACCCGCGCGGTGAACCGGGACGCGTTGCGCGGGTTCCTCGACCTCACCTTCGTCAACTTCCGGCTGTCACAGCGGCAGCGAACCCTCAGCGACCTGGTGATGAACCTGTCGGACACCGCCTCGATGATCACCGGAGCCTTCTTCGTCTTCGCCGGGCGGATGTCGTTCGGCAGCTTCCTCGCCTTCGTGAACTCGCTGTGGCGGGCGGTGACCGGGATCTTCGACCTCGTCAACATGATTCCGCAGGCCCGCCGGAGCAGCGCGGTCCTCAAGCGGATCGAGTCCCTGCGGGAGTCCGGGCAGGCCCCGTACTACGAGGAGGGGGCCCTGGTGCGGGTCCGCGGAGTCCGGGTCGGGTACGGCGAGGGGGCCAAGGTGTCGATCGACGAGTTCGACCTGCGCGTCGGCGAGCGCGTGCTGCTCCGCGGCCCCAACGGTTGCGGGAAGACCACGCTCCTGCACGTCATGGCCGGGACCCTCGCCCCCGACGCCGGGGCGGTCACCCTGCCGCCCCGGGTGGCGAGCCTGACCGCTCCGGTGCACCTGCCTCCGCTGCCGGTGCGCGAACTGGTCGCCGACGAGCGGCTGCGCGCCGCGATGGGTCTGGACGGCCTGGCCGACCAGCTGCCCTCGGACCTGTCGTCCGGCCAGCGTCAGCGGGTCGGGGTCGCCGTGCTCCTGCACGAGGACGCGGACGTGTACCTGGCCGACGAACCGTTCGCGAACCTCGACGACGGCGGCAGGGAGCTGGTGTTCCGGGTGCTTCGGGAACGGACCGAGGGGCGCGCCCTGCTCGTCGTGCACCACGGGGACGAGGCCATCGACGGCCGCTTCGACCGGGTGGCGACCCTCACCGGGCTCCGCTAGGCGCCCCGGGCGGTCCCGGACGCGCAGCCGGATGGTGTACGGATCGGCCGACCTGGGAGCCTAGTCGGCGGATGCCCGGGCGGCGGGCCCTCCCGCCGGGTCAGGAGGCCTCGAACGGATCGTCGTACCATCCCCGCTTCGCACCGTGAGTGGGGCCCGGCCGCCGGCCGGAGCGGTGCACCCAGCCGGCGACGCCGACCCGCGAGGAGCACTGCAACCGCCGCATCGCCTCGCGGAGGTGGTTGACCACGGTCCACTCCGAGATGCCCAGGCGACGTGCGATCTGGTGGTTGCTCAGTCCGTCGGCCACCAGCAGCGAGACCTGAAATTGACGATTCGTCAGCTTCCTCTTCGGCGGTGTCCCGGTGGAGTCCGGCTCGCAGAGGGAGCAGAGCAGGTCCGGGAGCGCGGTGGCCGCGCCGGTCGCCAGTGCGTGGGTGAACTCGTCCTCGGTGAGCCGGCGGCGGATGCCGGGGAGCAGCCGGGCGGTGGCCAGGTCGGGATCCGCGGGGTCGCCGGGAATGCCGGCCCGCGCCGGGTAGAAGCTGCCCAGCAGTCGGGCGGCGTCGGTCGCCCGCGCCGGTGCCGGGCGCAGGGGGTTCGCGGCCAGGCCGACCAGCGCGCCGAGCGTGGCGACGGCGCCGAGCGGGCGCAGCTGGGCCAGCCCCTCGACGTAGTGGGCGCGGGAGGTGGACGGATCGCCGTCGGCGGCGGCGAGCAGGCCCAGGTGGAGCAGGGCCGTGCCGGCCAGCAGCGCGTCCCCCCGGTGCCGCGCCGCGGTCAGCACCCGGTCCGCCAGTGCGCTGCCGGGACCGGTTCGACCGAGCCGAAGCTCGGCCAGGGCGGCCTCCAACTCGACGCGCAGGGCAGCCGGTTCGTCGTCGGCTTCGCGGAGGAGCTCTGCCGCCCGAGTGAGTGCGGCGAGGGTTCGGGCGGGGTCACGGTCGAACCCGGTCAGGCCCCGCAGTCGCAGGAGTCGGGCCGCCGCGGAGGGGGCATCGGGTGTGGTCCGACATCGGTCCGACTCTGCTGAGGCCGCCTCGGTCTCGTCCAGCAGGACAGCCGCCGACTCGTGGTCGCCGTCGAGCAGTCGGGCTTCGGCGCGGATCAGTGCCAGCCGGACGCGCGCCCGCTCACCGGTGGCACTGGTGGAGCCGAGCAGCGCGGCGTCCCGGTCGGTCCACGCCGGGCCGAGGCCGACGAGGCGGGCGTGGGCGAGCAACCGCTCCATCAGGTCGAGGGCCTCGGCAGTGAGCCCGTGGCCGGTCAGGGTGTTGACCGCCGAGCGGAGGTTGGCCTCCTCGACGCGCAGGGCGAGCAGGGCTGTCGGCTGGTCACCGGCGGCCAGCCGACGGCCGGCCCCGGCCGCGAGCCGGGCGTAGTAGCGCGCGTGGCGGAGCATGAGGGGGGTGAACCTGCCGTCGGCGGGCCGGGCCTCGGGCAGGCCGTCGAACGGCACATGAAGCCGCGTTTCGGCCGCACCCGCCAATCGGCCGGACGGCCGGTCCTCGAGCGTCAGCGACTGCCGACCGAGCAGGGCTTCGAGCGCCGCAGGGAAGGCGCTCGGCGTGATCCCGGACACCGCCCGGAGCGCCTCGGGGCCGAACCCGCCGAGGAACAGCGGCGTGCAGGACAGCAGCCGCGCCTCGTCGGCGCCGAGCGGGCCGCCCCGCCCCGCTGGTCGCCTCGCCACCCGGCCCC
>NZ_JBHVEU010000515.1:0-5994 GCF_042802075.1 Kitasatospora sp. NPDC057518 | reverse complement strand
CTGCCGGGCCGGCCGGTGGCGGTCAGCCCAGCAGCGCCCGGTAGCCCCCGATCAGGGCGGTGAGCCCGAGTTCGAAGGCCCGGTCCGCGCGCTCGCGCCCGACGGGGACGGCGTCCAGGGCGTCGGCCAGCCTCGGGGTCGCGGCGCGGTCGACGGCGTCGACCATGACGTCCGGGGCGACCAGGTCCAGCGCCGAGCCCAGGATGAAGCTCTCCAGGGCGGTGATCAGGCCCATCACGTCCTGCGCGGCGAAGCCCGCGTCCTCCAGGGTGGCGACGGCCCGCTCGTACAGCTCGTGCATGAACGATTCGGCAAGCGGCGCGGTGGCGAGCAGCCGGACGATGCCGGGGTGTTCGGCGAAGGCGTCCCGGTAGGCGTGCGCCCAGGTGCGCAGCGCGACGTCCCAGGGCTGGTCCCACATCGACTGCTCGCCGATCGTGCGCACCAGCTCGGCGCGCATCAGGGCGACGATCTCGGCCCGGCCGGCCACGTGGTGGTAGAGCGCGGAGGGGCTGACCTTGAGCGCACCGGCCAGCGCGGGGATGGTGAGGTCCCCCGCCTCGTCGACCAGCCGGAGCGCGGTGTCCACGATGCGCTGCCGGTCCAGCAGGGGTGTGCGCGGCCTGGGCATGCCCGGTTCCTCACCTTCGGGGTCGCCGGGCGGCCCGTCGGCCCCCGACAGACCAAGATCGTCGTTATCCAAGCGTTATTGAACGGCTTTCAGTAAAACCCTTCCGCACCCGCCGGTGCCGCGCCTACGGTAACCGAACCCCATTCGGTTAGGCAGGCCGCGCACCCGTCGGCCCGCCCTGCCCCGGAGAGGACGCACACCCCCGTATGCGTGCCGAAACGATCTTCACCGGCGGCCGGATCCACACCGGAGACCCCGCCCTCCCCCGCACCCACGCCCTCGCCGTCAGCGCGGGGCGGATCGCCGCCCTCGGCGACGCCGCCCTCGCCCTGCGCGACGAAGGCACCGACACCGTCGACCTCGACGGCGGCGCCCTGCTGCCCTCCTTCGGCGACGGCCACGTCCACCCGCTGCTCGGCGCCATCGGCCTGCGCGGCGTGCCCGTCCGCGACTGCACCAGCGTGGAGCAGGTCGTGGCGGCCGTCCGCGACTGGGCGCGGCGCCACCCCGAGGCCGAGTGGATCACCGGCGACGCCGTGGATCCGTCACTGGCCGAGGGCGGGCTGTTCGACGCCCGGCTGCTCGACGCCGCCGTACCCGACCGGCCGGTACTGCTGCGCACCATGGACCACCACACCGGCTGGGCCAACAGCGAGGCGCTGCGCCGGGCCGGGTACGGGCCGGACACGCCCCAGCCGGTCGGCGGCGAGATCGTCCGACGGCCGGACGGCAGCCCGCTCGGCACCCTGCGCGAGTTCGGCGCGCTCAACCCCGTCCTCGCGCTCGTCCCGCCGCGGCCACTGGCCGAACAGGTCGCCGCGCTGCGGGAGACCACCGCCGCGCTCGCCGCCGCCGGACTCACCTGGCTCCAGGACGCCTGGGTCGAACCCGCGCAGGTGGACACCTGGCTGGCGGCCGTCGCCGAGGAGGACCTGCCGGTCCGGGCCGGACTCGCCCTGCTGCTCGAACCGGACGGCTGGCACGAGCGGCTCCCCCGCCTGGCCGCCGACCGCGACCGGGTCGAGGCCGCCGGGCGCGGGCGGCTCAGCGCGCGGGCGGTCAAGTTCTTCGCCGACGGCGTCATCGAGTCCGGGACGGCCGCGCTGCTGGAGCCGTACAGCGACTGCCCGCACTCCCACGGCGTCGCCAACTGGACCGGCGCCGAGCTGGCGGAGGCCGTCACCGCCGTGGACGCGCTGGGCTTCCAGCCGCACATCCACGCGATCGGCGACCACGGCGTACGGATCGCGCTGGACGCCGTCGAGGCCGCCGCCCGCCGCAACGGGCCGCGCGCCCGCCGGCCGGTGATCGCGCACGTCCAGCTGGTCCACCCGGACGACCTGCCGCGGTTCGCCGAACTCGGGGTGATCGCCAACTTCGAACCGCTGTGGGCGCAGACCGACCCGCTGATGACCGAGCTCACCCTGCCCCGGATCGGCCCGGACCGCGGCTCCCGGCAGTACCAGATCGCCGCCCTGCTGCGCGGCGGCGCCCGGGTCTCCTTCGGCAGCGACTGGCCGGTCACCCGCTACGAGCCGCTCGCCGGGCTGGCCACCGCCGTCACCCGGCAGACGCCGGACGGGCTGCCGGACGGCGGCTGGCTGCCCGAGGAGCGGATCGGGCTCACCGAGGCGCTGGCGGCGTACTCGGCGGGCGTGGCGCACCAGGCCTTCGAGGAGGCCGAGTGGGGCGTACTGCGGCCGGGCCTGCGGGCCGACCTGGTGCACCTGGCCACCGATCCGTACGCGGTGCCGGCCGGTGAGCTGGCCTCGATCGAGGTGGCCGGCACCTGGCTCGGCGGACGGCGCACCCACGGTGGGCCGCCCGGCGGCGACCGCTCGACGCGCTGAGGCGCGCCCCGGCTGCCCGGCTGTCCGGCTGCGGCCGGTCCGGCTTGTTTGGCTTGTCCGGCTGCGGCTCGACGCGCTGAGACGTCCTGGCCGCCCCGCCGCCCCGCCCGGACGGATGTCCCGACCGGTTCCGGCCGTCCCCCACGGCGTCCGTGCCTCGTTCCCCGGTCGGCGGCCGACGCGTCCGCGCCGCCGACCGCCCTACCCTCGTACCCACGACCCCAGGAGAGCTCCCCCATGACCCTGCCCTCCGACGCGGCCTCCCCCGCCGCACTCCGTCCCCCCGACCCCGGCGCCCCTTCCACCCCCACCTCCCCGGGCACCGCTGGCGGGCTGGAGCGCGGGGTGCTCGGCACCGGCGACATCGTCTTCTTCGTCGTGGCCGCCGCCGCGCCGCTGACCGTGATGGCCGGCGTGGCGCCGTTCGCCATCTCCTTCGGCGGCATCGGCGCGCCGGTCGCCTACCTGGCCACCGGCGTGGTGCTGGCGCTCTTCGCGGTCGGCTTCACCACCATGACCGCGCACATCCGCAACGCCGGCGCCTTCTACGCCTACGTCACCCGCGGCCTCGGCCGGGCGGCCGGGCTGGGCGCGGCACTGCTCGCGGTGCTCTCGTACAACGCGATCCAGATCGGCATGTTCGGCGCCTTCGGGTTCTTCGCCCACACCACGGCCGAGGACCTGCTCGGGCTGGACCTGCCCTGGCCGGTCTGGGCGCTGCTCGGGGTCGCGGTGGTCTGGTTCCTCGGCTTCCGCTCGATAGACCTCGGGGCCAAGGTGCTCGGGGCGCTGCTGATCGCCGAGACCGGCATCCTGCTGGTGCTCGCGGTGGCGGTGCTGGTCAAGGGCGGGGCGCACGGGCTGAGCCTGTCCTCGTTCGCCCCGGAGCACGTGTTCTCCGGCGGGATGGGCGGGGTGCTCGGCCTCTCCTTCGCCGCCTTCATCGGCTTCGAGGCGACCGCGATCTACCGTGAGGAGGCCCGGCAGCCGCAGCGGACCGTGCCGCGCGCGACCTACGCCGCGATCGTCTTCCTCGGCCTCTTCTACACCTTCGTCACCTGGATGATCGTGCAGGCCTTCGGCGACACCGGGGCCGTCGCGACCGCCACCGCCGACCCGGCCGGGATGTTCTTCACCGCGATGACCGACTACGTCGGCGGCTGGGCGACGGACGTGCAGCGGGTGCTGATCGTCACCAGCCTGCTCGCGGCGCTGCTCGCCTTCCACAACACCATCACCCGGTACGGCTACGCGCTGGCCACCGAGCAGGCCGCCCCGGCCGTGCTGGGCCGGGTCCACCCGCGCCACGGTTCGCCGTGGATCGGCGGCATCGTGCAGTCGGTGGTGGCGGCGGTGGCCGTCGGGGTGGCCGCGCTGATCGGGGCGGACCCGTACAACCAGTTCTTCCTCTGGGCGAACTCCCCCGGGGTGGTCGGCATCCTGGTGCTCCAGGCGCTGGCCGGTCTGGCCGTGTTCGCCTTCTTCCGCCGCAACCGGGCGGCCGCCGCGAGCGCCGGGGCGTTCCGTACGGTCGTGGCGCCGCTGGCCGCCACCGTGCTGCTGTGCGGGGCCACCGCGCTGGTGGTGTGGCGGCTCGACCTGTTCACCGGCGCCGGCCCGGAGGTCAACTGGCCGCTGGTCGCGATCGTGCCGGTGGTGTTCCTGACCGGCGTCGGGATCGCCCTGCGGCTGCGGGCCCGCCGGCCGGAGGTGTACGCGCGGCTCGGAACGACCGAGGTCGACGCGGGCTGAGCGGTAGCGCCGGGCAGCGGGAGGGGAGCAGCGAGCGCCGGGCAGCCGGCGAGGCCCGGCCCGGACCGGTGACGGCTCCGCGTCCTCCGGGCCCACTCGGGCCCGGCCCGCTCAGGCCCGGCCGACGGCCTCGGCGAGGAGCCGGTAGGAGTCCAGCAGCGCGGCGCGGTCGTAGGTACTGGTGGTGACCAGGAACTCGTCCGCCCCGCTGCGCTCCACCAGCGCCAGCAGCTCGGCGGCGGCCTGCTCCGGGGTGCCCGCGATGTGGCCCTTGAGCGACTGCTCGTACGCGGCCCGCTCCCGGACGGTCATCTCCCGGGCGAGGATCTCCGCCGCCGGGGCCAGGGGCGGGAACTCGCCGTGGGTACGGGAGTACGCGCCGGACCAGGCCTCCGGGACGAGCAGCTCGCGCGCCCGCTCGGCCGTCTCGGCGACCGCCACCGTGCCCGAGACCACCACGTACGGCTCGGCGGCGTGCGCCGAGGGGCGGAACCGGTCGCGGTAGCGGTCGATCGCCGCGAGCATCCGGTCCTCCCCGTGCGGGGCGGCGATCACCAGCGGCAGCCCGGCGTCGGCGGCCAGGTCGGCGCCCGCACCGGTGGCCAGGACGAAGGCCGGGACGTGCAGGCCCTCGGCCGGCCGGGCGTGGACCCCGCGGTGCGCCTGCTGCGAGCCGTCGAAGTAGCCGAGCAGTTCGGCCAGCTGGGCACCGAACTCGTCCGCTGCGCCCTTCTCGCGCCCGAGCGCCCGCCGGACGCCGTCGGTGAAGCCCACCGAGCGCCCGAGCCCCATGTCGATCCGCCCCGGGAACAGCGCGGCCAGCACCCCGAACTGCTCGGCCACCACCAGCGGCTGATGGTTGGGCAGCATCACCCCGCCGGTGCCGACCCGGATCCGGGAGGTGGCCGCCGCCACCGCCGCGGCGAGCACGGTGGGCGCCGACCCGGCCACCCCCGGCACGCCGTGGTGCTCGGAGACCCAGAACCGGTGGTAGCCGAGCCGCTCCGCCTCGCGGGCGAAGGCCACCGTGTCCCGCAGTGCCCGGGCCGGCTCCTCACCCTGCCTGGTCCGGGAGCGGTCGAGCACGGAGATCCTGGTCGTGGACGCGGCGCTGGTCACGTCGGTGCACAACGCCCTCCCTCCGCGCGGGCATTCCCCGGGCGGCCCCGGGCCGGGGCCGGCGGCCGTCGGCCGGCCGGTCAGGCGCCCGCCCCGGGTATTCGGCCCCGGCGGGCGTCCGCGTCCGCGGCACCGGCCTTGGTCTTCCGGCGGCCCCAGGGCTTGTACACCGACAGGACCACGGTGAACAGGTAGAGCGACAGCGCCACCGCCGGGACGATCACCGTGTTGTACCGGACGAAGCCGAGGTCCGCCGCCGTGATCGGGCCGGTCGGGTGCGCGTCCACCACCCGCACCGCGTCGTGCAGCCGGTCGCTGAGCGCGAAGACGGAGGCCGCCATCGCCCCCAGCGTCAGCCAGAACTTGGTACTCACCCAGTAGTACCGGAACAGCCCCCAGGAGGTGCCGAGCCCGAGCGCCACCCCGCTCAGGAAGGTCAGCAGGCTCAGCGGCAGGATCAGCACGTCGCCGAGCAGGCCCATCGCCCGGTAGGCGGTGCGCAGCCGGTCGGCGTCGCCGGCGCCCACGGCCGTCAGCGCCGTCACCGCCAGGGTGAGCAGGCAGAGCATCAGCGCCAGCCAGCTCACCGAGGCGGTGATGTGCAGGACGACCAGGCGTTTGCGCGCCGCCGGTGTCAGGCGG
>NZ_JBHVEU010000514.1:0-6014 GCF_042802075.1 Kitasatospora sp. NPDC057518 | reverse complement strand
GTCCGGCAGGCCGCCGGACCGGGGCACGGGCCTCTGCCCGGGCGCAGGTCGTCCCTCAGGCGCGGGACGGCTCCTGCCGCGGGGCCGGGGCCGACGCGCGGGCGGCCCGCTCGTCGCGGGTGGTCGCCGCCGCGACCGCGCACGCGGCCAGCGCCAGCGCCGCCGCCGCGAACGGGAACCAGCGCCCGCCCAGCACCGCGATCGCCGCCGAGCCGGCCACACCGCCGACCGCCGTCCCCAGGTACAGGGCGCTGCTGTTCAGCGAGATCAGCAGCGGCGCGTTGGCCGGGTCGATCGACGCCAGCCGGTGCGGCAGCGCCACCGACACCGCCCACCCGGCCAGCGGCACCACCACCGCGTAGGCCAGCGCCCCCGGCATGGTGAGCCCCAGCCAGGGCAGCGCGGCGAACGCGGCCGCGGCCACCGCCGAGCCGGTCAGCAGCACCCGCCGCACCCCGAGGCGGTCCACCAGGCGCCCGCCCAGCCAGCTGCCGGCCACCGACATCACACCGCTGGTCAGCAGGACCAGGCTCAGCCGGTCGGCGTCGCCGCCGGTGGCGCCGGACACCGCGGTGGACAGGTAGATGTAGACGCTCTGGAAGGCGAGGAAGAACACCAGCGTGGTGGCGGCGGCGCCCAGCACCCGGCGCCGGCCCAGCGGCGCCAGGCGCGCCGCGAGGGTGGGGGCGGCGGCGGGGGCGGGCAGGTCGCGCAGCAGCGCCGCCAGGCCGGCGAAGGCGGCCACGCCCAGGGCGGTGACCAGCCACATCGTCATCCGCCAGTCGGCGCGCCCGATCCAGGTGCCCAGCGGCACCCCGAGGGCGGTGGCCACCGTCATGCCGCCGAGCACGGTGGCCAGCGCCCGGCCGCGCCGCTCGGGGGCGACCAGCGTGGTGGCCACCGCGTTGGCGGTCGGCGTGTAGAGGGCGGCGCCGGCCGCCGCCAGCACCCGGGTGGCCAGCAGCAGTTCGTAGGTGGGGGCGAGCGCGCTGAGCGCGTTGGCCGCGCTGAACACGACGAGCGCGGTCAGCAGCAGGCGCCGGCGCGGCCAGCGGGCGGTGAGCGTGGCCAGCACCGGGGCCAGCAGCGCGTAGCCGAGGGCGAAGACGGTGACCAGCTGGCCGGCGGCCGGCACCGACACCCCCAGGTCGGCGGAGATCGGGCCGAGGATGCCGGCGAAGACCATCGAGTCGGTGCCCATGGCGAAGGTGCCGAGGGCGAGCAGGAGCAGACGAACGGGCACGGGAGGGCCCCCCGGGACACAGGAACGGATTGTTGGATAAGCATGCAACAGTTGGACGCTCGTCAAACACTCGGGGATTGGTGGATGATTGTCAAACCATCTGTGTCCCCCCGGCGGCCCGAGGAGCGTGCGCCATGACCGACGACGAGCGGCTTCCCCAGCCCGCCACCGCCGACATCGACCTCGTCACCGTCCTGCACGCCCTGGGCGACCCCGTGCGCATGACCCTGCTGCTCAGCTACGCCGACGACGCCGAGCACTCCTGCGGCCCGCGCGACCTGGGCCTGGACCACCTCCACAAGTCGACCGTCTCCCACCACATGCGGGTGCTGCGCGAGGCCGGCGTCACCACCACCCGCGTCGCCGGGCGCAACCGCTTCGTCAGCCTGCGCCGCGCCGACCTCGACAGCCGCTTCCCCGGACTGCTCGACGCGCTCCTGGCGGCCCAGGCGGCCCCCGCGCGGTAGGGGGTCGGCTCTGGGTTTTCTGCTGCCGCCGCGGGCCTATGCCCGCGGTCGTACGGCGCGGCGGCGGCTCCTGCCCCCGGCGGACGCGCCCGGGCGGGGCCCGGCGGCACGGTGGACGGGCACGCCGCCCGCCGACCCGATCGCCGCAGGAGCACGCCCGTGACCAGAACCCAGCCCGGCCTCCCGTCCGGTTCTCCGTCCGGCCGTCCGCCCAGCCGTCGGGGCGTGCTCGGGGCGCTCGCCCTGGGCGCCGCCGGCGCCGTCGCCGGCGGCGGGCCCGTGCGCGCCGACGCCGTACCGGCCGACGCCGTACCGGCCGACGCCGCGGGGTGGCCCTGTCTGAGCCTGCCCGCGCCCACCGGCCCCCGCCCCGTGGGCACCGCCCTGCTGTACCTGGACGACCCGGCCCGCACCGACGCCTGGGCCCCCGCGCCGCGCCCGCGCGAACTGCGCGCCCGCCTCTGGTACCCCGCCGCCCCGGGTGCCCGGGGCCCGTACGCGCCGTGGATGAGCCCCGCCGAGACCGCCCACCTGCAGGCCGACTACTTCGCCGTCCCCGGCGCCCGCCTCGCCTGGCCCGCCAGCCACGCCCGCCCGGACGTGCCCGCCGACCGCACCCGCCGCCACCCCGTGGTCCTCAACTCCCACGGCTCCGGCGCCGACAGCGCCTTCAACACCGCGCTGGCCGAGGAGCTCGCCTCCCACGGCCACGTCGTCGCCGCCGTCGACCACACCTACGACGCCGGGGAGGTCGAGTTCCCCGGCCACCGCCTGGAGGTGCGCGACAAGGCCCGCGTCCAGGCGATGACCGACGCCGCGATCGTCGCCTACCGCGCCGCCGACGTGCGCTGCCTGCTCGACCGCCTGGCGGCCGGCCCGCTGCCCGCCGGCCTGGACGGCGCCCTCGACCTCGGCGCCGTCGGCATGTTCGGCCACTCCATGGGCGGCGCCACCACCGCCCACGCCCTGTATGAGGACCCGCGCATCCGCGCCGGCGCGGTCCTGGACGGCCCCCTGTTCGGCCCCGCCGCCACCGCCGACCAGACCCGCCCCCTGCTGCTGATGGCCTCCGCCTGGGACAGCCCCGCCCGCGACGCCATGTGGGACACCCTGTGGCCGCACCTGACCGGCTGGCGCCGGCGCCTGACCCTCACCCGCTCCGGCCACCTGTCCTACTGCGACCTTCAACTGCTCGTCCCCCAGGGGCAGTCCGTCTTCGCCTGGCCCGCCGACCGGCTGGAGCACTTCCTCGGCACCGGCGACCCGCAGCGCGCCGTCGCCGCCCAACGCGCCTACCTCACCGCCTACTTCGGCCTCCACCTGCGCGGCATCCCCGCCCCGCTGCTGGACGCCCCCGCGCCGCAGTGGCCCGAGGTCCGCTTCGACGCGTGAACCCCCGCCGCCGGCAGGGGCGTTCGGCCCGCTAAGCGGCGCCCCGAGGTCCGGGATCGTGGCGTCTCGCGCCGCCACCGCCACCGTCGGGATCGACGATGGCGGTGTCGGCGCGGGAGCGGGCGCGTCAGTACGGGAGCGGGCGGTTCTCGCGGGCCCACAGCTTCTCGGTCTCGCTCTGCTCCGGGGGCGGGGTGAGGCCGTCGATCATCCACAGGTTCCGCGGCGTCTCGTCGACGTGGAACTCGCAGTACAGGCCGCGGTCGGTGGTGTGGGGCGCGAGGAGGGCGGCGAGCGCCTCGCGGGTGCGCCTGCGCAGGTCCGGGTCCTCGGTGTGGCGGGCGATGTGCTCGACCACGACGCGTACGGCCGCGTCGTGCGGTTCGCCGCCGACGTGGAAGGAGTCGGCGGCGACCTCGTGGAAGAGGACCACCACGTAGAACCTCGGCAGTCCGAAGCGGGTGTAGAAGCCCGTGATGTCGGTGGAGAGCTGCTTCTTCTGCCCGGGGTCGTAGGTGCCGGGCGGGTGGTAGACGTGCCACAGGGGCATGGCGGTTCCTCCTGGTCGTCGGTCGGGTCGGGGTTTTTCGTCGTCGGTCGGGCCGGTGGTCCCGCCGGGGTGTCAGCGGCGGCCGAGGACGGCCAGGTCGTCCACGGGGCCCGACAGGGCGGCCTTCAGGGCCCGGGTGGCGTCGTCGACCAGCACCTCGTGCTCGCCGCGCTCGACGCCGTCCAGGACGGCGCGGGCCACCTCGGCGGGCGGGATCTTGTCGACCGGGACGGCCGCGACCATCTCGGTGTCCGCGAAGCCCAGGTGCACGCCGACGACCTGCGTGCGCTGGGCGGCGAGTTCCAGGCGCAGCGAGTTGGTCAGGGACCACAGCGCGGCCTTGGAGGCCCCGTAGGCCCCGGCCCCGGCGCCCCAGGACAGCAGCGAGTGGATGTCGACCAGCGCGCCGCCGCCGCGGGCGGCCAGCACCGGGGCGAAGGCCTGGGCGATGCGCAGCGGGCCGAGCACGTTGGTCTCGAAGGTGTCCCGGACCAGCGCGAGGTCGGCGCTGAGCAGCGGCGCCGGGTACAGGACGCCGGCGTTGTTGAAGACGATGTCGACGTCGTCGGCGCGGGCCGCGAGGGCGGCCACCGAGGCGTCGTCGGTGACGTCCAGCGCGAGGACCTCCACGCGCGGGTCCTCGCTGGTGTCGGGGGTGCGGGCGGTGGCGTAGACCTTCTTCGCGCCGCGGGCCAGCAGTTCCGCGGTGAACGCCCGGCCCAGGCCCCGGCGGCCTCCGGTGACCAGGGCGGTGGAGCCTTCGATCACGGTCATGGTGCATCTCCTCGCTCTCGGGGCGGCACCGGCCGTCGCCGGCGGGTGCCGCAGCGTTTAGATTATTACCATCATCTAAAGGGGATGGGAAAGTGGACGCACCAAGTGGAAGCACCGACCGGACGCACCACGCGTCGTACGAGAGGGAAGGAGCCGCGGCATGCCCCGCGTGTCCCGCGCCGAGGCCGAACGCACCCGCAGCCGGGTCGTCGACCACACCGCCCGCCTGATCCGCGAGAAGGGCGCCGACCAGGTCAGCGTCCCCGAGGCGATGGCCGCCGCCGGACTCACCCACGGCGGCTTCTACCGGCACTTCGCCTCCAAGGACGACCTCCTCGCCGAGGCCCTCACCGCCGCCTTCACCGAACGGCGCGACGCCATGGAACAACTCGCCGACCAGCCGCCCGCCCGGCGCACCCCCCGCGCCGAGTTCCTCCACCGCTACCTGTCCGAACTCCACCGCGACCACCCCGGCCACGGCTGCGCCGCCGCCGCCCTCGCCGCCGACGCCGCCCGCACCGAACCCGGCACCCCGCTGCGCACCGCCTACACCGCCGGACTGCGCGACCTCGTCGACGCCCTGGCGGCCCTGCCCGAACCCGCCGAACGGCAGGAGGCGCTCGCCGACCTGTCCACCATGGTCGGAGCACTGCTGCTCGCCCGGGCGAGCCAGGACCCCGACCTGTCCGGGGAGTTCCTGGCCGCCGCCCGCCACCGCCTGGCCGTCGACGACGGAGACGGGGGCGGAGACGGAAACGGGAGCGGGGAGCCGGCGACCGCGTAGGGTCCGTACGTACGTGGACCTGGCGAAAGGACGGACCGTGCCGATCAGAGGCGTGCTCTTCGACGTCGACGACACCCTGTTCGACTACTCGGGCTCGGAACGGGCGGGCATCCTCGCCCACCTGCGCCACCTCGACCTGCTGCGCCGCGTCCCCGACCCGCAGACGGCGGTGGCGCTGTGGCGCGAGATCCTGGACGAGCAGTACGCCCGCTTCCTGGCCGGGGAACTCACCTTCACCGGCCAGCAGCGCGAACGCGTCCGCCGCTTCCTCGCCCGCCTCGGCGAGGACACCGCCGCCATGCCCGACGAGGCCGCCACCGCCTGGTTCGCCGGCTACACCGCCCACCGCGACGCCGCCTGGACCGCCTTCCCCGACGCCGCCCCCGTCCTCGCCGCCCTCGCCCCCACCCACCGGCTCGGCATCGTCTCCAACGCCCCGATGGACCAGCAGCGCCCCAAACTCCACGCCACCGGCCTGCTGCACCACTTCGCCGACACCGCCCTCGTCGGCTCCGACCGGCCCGGCGAGGCCAAACCCGCCCCCGCCATCTTCCTGACCGGCTGCGCCCGCCTGGGCCTGCCCCCGCACGAGGTCGCCTACGTCGGCGACAGGTACGACCTGGACGCCCTCGGCGCCCGGGGCGCCGGCCTGCGCCCCTTCTGGCTCGACCGCGCCGCCTCCCGCACCCCGGTCGACGACGGCATCCACGTCCTGCACACCCTGGCCGAACTGCCCGCCGCCCTGCGGACCTGAGCCGGGGCCGCCCGGTCGCGCACCAAGAAGGCCCGCCCCACTAACAGCGA
>NZ_JBHVEU010000513.1:0-6017 GCF_042802075.1 Kitasatospora sp. NPDC057518 | reverse complement strand
CGCACCCCCGGTGCGGGCGGCGGCAGCGAACGGGCCCGTGCGGCGGCGGTCGGACCCGTACGGCGGCGCCCGGGGCCGGTCAGGCCCCGTCGCGGCGGGCGGAGCGGCGCACCGCCCAGGGCAGGCCGAACCACAGCACGGCGAAGATCAGCGCGATGCCGCAGGTGATCGGCACCGCGAGCGCCGTGCCGAGGACGACGTCCAGGACCAGCAGCACGGCGCCGGTCAGCGCGGAGGCGAGCAGCAGCAGGCCCACCTGGGCGACGCGGATGGAGACGGCGACGATCCGCTCCTTGCCCGGGTGGCGGTACAGCCCGCGGTGCAGGGCGACGGGGGTGGCCAGGACGGCCGCGGCGACGACCGACAGCAGCAGGGTGGTGACGTAGACGTCCTGCTGGGCGTCGGTGAGCTGGGCGAAGCGCGGGGTGAAGGCGACGCCGAGCAGGAACGCGAAGACGATCTGCACGCCGGTCTGGAGCACCCGCAGCTCCTGCAGCATCGCCACCAGGCGCCGGTCGGCGCGCACGGCCGGGTTCCCCCAGCCGGGCGGGGGAGCGGAGTCGGACCGGTGGCCGGGCGAGGGGGAGTCCGGGGGAGGTGCACTGGTCATGCGTCAGCTTCCCACGGCCCGGCGTCAGGCCCCGCGCGTCGCACCGGGGTCCGCGCCCCCGGTGCCGTCCAGGCGCTGCTGCCAGACGGTGAGCAACCCCTGCAGGGCGCCGGCCTCCTCGGGGCTCAGGTGGGCCAGCAGCCGGTGCTCGTTGCGCATGTGCGCCGTGAACGCCTCGTCGATCAGGCGCCGGCCGGCCTCGGTGAGCGCGACCACGCGCCCGCGCCGGTCGTCGGCGGCCGGGCGCCGGGTGACCAGCCCGGCGCGCTCCAGGCGGTCGATCCGCTTGGTCATCGCCCCGGTGGTCACCATCGTGTGCGCGGCCAGCTCGCCCGGGGCCCGCTCGTACGGGGCGCCGGCCCGGCGCAGCGCGGCGAGCACGTCGAACTCGCCCTCGCCCAGGCCGTAGCGCTGGTAGACGAGGGTCAGTTCGGCGGTCAGGCGGGCGGCGAGGCGGTGCAGGCGCCCGATGACGGCCTGCGGGGAGACGTCCAGGTCGGGGCGTTCGCGCCGCCACTCGGCCTGGACCCGGGCGACGTGGTCCGCGGCGTCGGTGGGGTCCGCGTGGTCGGCGTGCTGTCCGTGTCCCTGTCCGTGCTCCATGGGCGCCATCCTACCCCCGATAGCTTCCTGGGAAGCTATATTGTCTTCCATGGAAGCCAATACGCGGTGGGTCCTGCTCACCGCCCTCGCCCCCGTCGCCTGGGGCGCCAACTACTGGGTCACCCACGCCCACCTGCCCGCCGACCACCCCCTGTGGGGCGCCGCCCTGCGCGCCCTGCCCGCCGGCCTGCTGCTCCTCGCCCTCGCCCGCCGCCGCCCGCACGGCGCCTGGTGGTGGCGCAGCGCGCTGCTCGGCCTGCTCAACACCGCCGTCTTCTTCGTCCTGCTCTACCTCGCCTCCCAACTGCTGCCCACCAGCGCCGCCGCCACCGTCATGGCCGCCTCCCCGCTGACCATGCTGCTCACCGCCTGGGCCCTGGCCGGCCCGCGCCCGCGCCGCGCGCACCTGGCGGGGGCGGTGGTGGGCCTGGCCGGCGTCGCGCTGGCTCTGGCCGGACCGGGGGAGGGCATCGGCTGGGCCGGGCTGGCCGCCTCGGCGGCCGCGATGCTGGTCTCCTCCGTCGGCTACGTGCTGGCCGCCCGCTGGCGCGAGGGCGCCGACCCGCTCGCCGCCACCGCCTGGCAGCTGACCGCGGGCGGCCTGGTGCTGCTGCCGCTCGCCGCCGCCGTCGAGGGCCCGCCCCCGCCGGTGGACGCGCCCACCCTGCTCGCCTTCGGCTACACCACCGTGATCGCCACCGCGCTCGCCTTCGCCTGCTGGTTCGCCGGACTGCGCCACCTGCCGGCCGGCACCGTGGGCCTGCTCGGACTGCTCAACCCGCTCACCGGCGTGCTGCTGGGCACGGCGCTGGACGGCGACGCCTTCGGGCCGCGCCAGGGCGCGGGGCTGGCGCTGGTCGTGGCCGGCATCCTGCTCGGGCGGCCGCGCGCCGAAACCGCTGTCCGTCCCGCCGCCGAGTCCGCTGCCGAGCCCGCCGCCGAGTCCGCTGCCGGGCGGGCCCGCCCATCGGCGGACCGGGACCTTGATCTCAAGTCGACTTGAGGTCCTAGCCTCCGTGGTGCGCGACCGGACCGGGTCGCGCCGCGCACGGCGACTCCGAGGAGCCAGGGCCATGACCACCGACACCACCGCCACCGACACCACCGCCATCGACACCATCGCCGCGAACCTCGCCGCGCTCGAACAGCGCGTCCGGGTCCTCACCGACCGCGCCGAGATCACTGGCCTCATCGACGGCTACCTGCTCAGCCTCGACACGGTGCCCCGCGGCGGCGGGCGGTTCGACGAGGCGTGGGCGCGGCGCTACTTCACCCCCGACGTGCGGATCACCACGCCGGTGGGGGACCACGAGGGCATCGACGGGCTGGCCGAGTCCGAGCAGGCGACCCTCGGAAAGTTCGAGCGGACCCAGCACGTGGGCGCCAACCACATGATCGACCTGGACGGGGACCGGGCCGCGGTGCGCTGGAACGCCGTCATGGCGCACGTCCACCTCGCCTCCACCCAGCGGGCGCGCGGCGAGGAGCCCGGCGGCCGTTTCGACGTCGGCGGCACGTTCACCGGCGAGGCGGTGCGCACCCCCGACGGCTGGCGCCTGCGGAGCCTGGACGTGCGGGCCGTGTGGACGAGCGGCAGGGGCCCGCTCGTCCTGACCCCGAAGGCCGGGGCGACCCTGCGCGACCTCGCCGGCGGAGCGTGACGGCGGCCCCGGGGCACCGGCCGGGGCGCCACTTGGGCCGGGGCCCCGCCGCTTGCCCGCCGGGCGGATCACGTGATCTGCTGGCGTGAGCATCGCGTGCCGGTGACGGACCGCGTCAGGCATGGAGGTGCGCGACCGAAGGGACCGCCACCCGTGGCCTCCCCCTCCACCGGCCGTACGGCCGCCCTCAGCCTGCAACTCTCCCGCGCGCACCAGGACTTGCGCCGCCGCCTCGCCGACCTGCGCGCGAACCTCGGCCGGCCCCGCCCGCACGGCGGCGACGACCGGCTCCTCACCCACTGCCTGGCCTTCTGCACCGCCCTGACCAACCACCACCAGGGCGAGGACGACGGCCTGTTCGCCCAACTCCTGCGCGAACGCCCCGACCTGGCGCCGACCATCGCCAAACTCGTCGAGGACCACGGCCTCATCACCGGCATCCTCACCCGGGTGCGCGACCTCGCCGACCAGGCCGCCGGACGGCCCGACGCCGACCTGGAGGCGATCGGACGCGAACTCGACGGGCTCGCCGCCATCATGGACTCCCACTTCGGCTACGAGGAACGGGCCATCGGCGCCGCCCTGGACGCCGGGGTGCGCGACGACGGCTGGTCCGAACCGGTCCTGCGCTTCCGCGCGCCGCGGGACCCGGCACCGTAGAACCCCGCGCACCGTAAGACCCGGGCGCCGTAGAACCCGCGCACCGTAAAAACCCGTCGCACCGTCCGGCCCGCCTTCCCTACACTCGCCACGCGGCCGCGCCCCGACGCGCGGCCCGAACGCGACGACCGTGACGTACGAGACGGGGAGAGGGGGCGGGCGGCCATGCCGAAGCAGAGTGCCGCCGCCCCCTCTCCCGCGTCGCGGTACGAGGTGATCCTGGTGTCCCGCCTCTCCCGGTGCCCGCTGCGCGGCCGGCACCGGAGCAGTGCCACCACCGTCTGACACCGGCCCGTCCGGCCGTAAGCCCACTGTGTGGCAACGAACCCGACGGTCCGTCGGCACTGCCGAATCGCGCGCCCACCCACCAGCAGGACCGCCTCGAAAGGCACCCGGGCCATGCGCACCCACACCACCACCGCGAGCACCACCACCACAAGCAGCATCGCCGCCGTCCGCAACCTCGGCATCCTCGCCCACGTCGACGCCGGCAAGACCACCGTCACCGAGCGGATCCTCTACCTCACCGGCACCACCCACAAGCGCGGCGAGGTCCACGACGGCACCACCGTCACCGACTTCGACCCCCAGGAACGCGACCGCGGCATCACCATCTTCGCCGCCGCCGTCAGCTGCGCCTGGGCCGGGCACCGGATCAACCTCATCGACACCCCCGGCCACGTCGACTTCGCCGACGAGGTCGAGCGCTCCCTGCGCGTCCTGGACGGCGCGGTGGCGGTGTTCGACGCGGTCGCCGGCGTCGAGCCGCAGAGCGAGTCGGTGTGGCGCCAGGCCGAACGCCACGGCGTGCCGCGCATCGCCTTCGTCAACAAGCTCGACCGGGCCGGTGCCGACCTGGACGCCGCCGTCGACTCCATCCGCGAACGCCTCCACCCGCGCCCGCTGGCCGTCCAACTGCCCATCGGAGCCGAGGAGTCGTTCACCGGCGTCGTCGACCTCGTCCACCTGCGCGCCCTCACCTGGCACGAGGACGGCGCCATGGCGCACGGCCCGGTGCCCGCCCACCTCGAAGGCCCGGCCGCCGAACGCCGCCGCGCCCTGGAGGAGGCCGTCGCCGAACTGCACCCCCGGGCCCTGGAGGAGTTCTGCACCCACGGAACCGTCGGCGCCGCCACCCTCACCGCAGCCCTGCGCGACCTCACCCGCACCGGCGAGGCCGTCGTGGTGCTGTGCGGCTCCGCCTACCGCAACCGCGGCATCGAACCGCTCCTGGACGCCGCCGTCGCCTACCTGCCCTCCCCGCTCGACGTCCCGCCCACCCGCTCCGCCGACCGTACCCAGCAGCGCGACCCCGACCCCGAACAGCCCCTGACCGCCCTGGCGTTCAAGGTCACGGCCGCCCCCACCGGGCGCCTCACCCACCTGCGCGTGTACGCCGGCACCCTCCACAAGGGAGCCACCGTGCTCGACACCGCCACCGGCCGCCGCGAACGCGTCGCCCGCATCCTCACCGTCCTGGCCGACCGCCACACCGAGACCGACCACGCCCGCGCCGGCGACATCGTCGCCGTCGTCGGCCCCAAGCACACCCGCGTCGGCGCCACCCTGTGCGACCCCGACCACCCGATCCTCCTGGAGGCCCCCGTGAGCGCCGAACCGGTCGTCACCGTCGCCGTCGAGGCCCGCCGCGCCACCGACACCGACAAGCTGGCCGCCGCCCTCGCCCGCCTCGCCGAGGAGGACCCCTCGCTGCGCGTGGCCACCGACCCCGAGACCGGCCAGCGCACCCTGTCCGGCCTGGGCGAACTGCACCTGGAGGTCGCGGTGGAGAAGGTCCGGCGCGACAGCGGGATCGAGGCGGTCGTCGGCCGCCCGCGCGTCGCCCTGCGCGAGGCCCTCGTCGAGGGCGTCACCGGCTTCGTCCACCGGCACGCCAAACAGGACGGCGGCGCCGGCCAGTTCGCCCACCTCGTCCTCGACGTCCACCCCCTGCCGGACGGCGCCGAAGCGGAGTTCGCGTTCGCCTCCACCGTCACCGGCGGCCGGGTGCCGCGCGAGTACGTGCAGGCCGTCGAGGCGGGCTGCCGCGACGCCCTGGCCGAAGGACCGCTCGGCGGACACCCGGTCACCGGCGTCGCCGTCACCCTCACCGACGGGGCCACCCACCCCAAGGACTCCTCCGAGCTCGCCTTCCGCACCGCCGCCCGCCTCGGCCTGCGCGAGGCCCTGCGCGCCTCGCGGATGCACCTGCTGGAACCGGTCGCGGAGGTGACGGTCACCGTGCCCGAGGACGCGCTGGGCACCGTCCTCGGCGACCTCGCCGCCCGCCGCGGCCACGTCCGCTCCACCGACCCCGGCCCCGGCGCCACCGCCCGGGTGGGCGCGCTGGTCCCGCTCGCCGAACTGTTCGGCTACGCGGGCCGCCTGCGCGGCCGCACCCAGGGCCGCGGCACCTTCACCACCCGCCCGGCCGGCTACGCCCCCGCGCCCACGCCCGCCGGATGAGCCCGCCGCCCGGCCCC
>NZ_JBHVEU010000512.1:0-6018 GCF_042802075.1 Kitasatospora sp. NPDC057518 | reverse complement strand
GGGCCCGGACCGGCCACGACGAGCGACGAGGCCGCAGCTGCTGGGCTGCGGCCTCGTCACGGTGAGGAGCGTTTCAGTGCCGAACGCCGCCGTGGCACGGCCGGGCGGTGTGGACGGTGTCGGCCGTGAGGTAGAAGGCGTCAGGACGTCCGAGGATGCCCGCGGACGTGTCGCTGTCCAGGAGCTGCTCCAGCGTTGCGCGGTCCTCCGGATCCAGCCGGTCACCGATCCGGTCGCGCAGCCGGGTCAGACGCAGGTGCAGGTACTCCCGCGCCGACATCCCGAGGGGGGACGTGAGATCGGTGAAGAAGCTGCGCGTCCCGCTGGGAACGAGCCCGGCACGGGCGAGCATGGCCGGCCAGTCCTCCACCGTCGCTGCTGCGCCCGGCAGTTGGTCGCGCATCGCGCCGAAGGCATCCTCGGCGGCCGCGTCCAGGCGGGCCTGCAAGCCCGGACGCCCCGTGCCGATGTCGCGGGGCAGAAAGCGCGGGGGAAGCCCGCTCTCGGCGACGGCGAGGAGCCCGCCCGGCCGCAGGCAGGCGACCAGGGAGCGCAGTGCCGCCTGCTGGTCCCCCACCTGCTGGACGCCGTGACGGCTCCAGATCAGGTCGGCGGCACCCAGCGCGTCGAACTCGCCGCTGACGTCCGTCAGTTGAGTGACGACGCGGTCCGCCACCCCCTGCGCCGCCGCGCGCGAACGGACCTGTTCCAGGAGGCCGGGCGACCGGTCGACGGCTACGACCTCGGCATCCGGGAAGGTGTGCGCCAACAGGCAGGTCACCACGCCCGGCCCGCTGCCGACGTCCAGCACCCGGTGGACGGGAGCGTGTCCGCCGCCGCCGATCCGCAGCAGACCCCGCAACCACTCCACGGCCCGCAGGAGAGCGGGGGCGTGCACACCGGCTTCGCGCTCCCGGAGCGCGCCGGAGGCGTCCCACCCGATGTCCTGGTCGTGATGCGGGTTCATGAGTCCATGCCTTCCTTCGTGGGTCGGTCCGGGTCCGCGCTCAGCGGAGGAAGGGGGCGAGCTGGCGCTCCAGGACCGGCTTCGGCGCGGCACCCGTCCACGCCATGGCGACGGCGCCGTCGGCGTAGACCACGAAGGCGGGGATCGACGTGACCCCGTGCCGCTCCGCCAGTCCGGCCTCCTCGTCGACGTTGATCTTGACGACGTCCAGGACGCCCGCGTGCTCGGCGGCCAACGCCTCGACGATGGGAGTGACCCTGATGCACGGCCCGCACCACGCGGCCCAGAACTGGACCAGGACGGGGCGCTCCGCCTTCAACACGCAGGCAGGGAAGGTCTGTTCGGTGACACTCTCCACGAAGCGGGTGGACTTTGCGGCCATGGCGGGGCTCTCCTCTTCCGGTGCGTTCGCGCACGAGCGCCGCTCCCGGCGGGACCGGACCGGGACCGGGGCGGCGCTCGAACCTCAGCTCCGAGGGTGCGCCCGCAATCGCGGAGACGGCAATCAGACTTGCCGTTTTCGCAAATATGCTTCCTGATTCAGGGGAGGTGCGGGGGCCGGGGAACGCTCGGTCTACGCCGCGGCCGGGTCGTGGAGCGACGCGTCGGCGGGCCCCTGACGGAAGCCGGTGAACCGTACCTGCAGGCCCTCGCTCTGCGGGGAGCAGCAGAAGGGGCCGGCTGATGCCACCGCCTCCGGTGCCAGCGGGGCGAGCCGGACCATGCGCCACGGGTCGTCGTCGCGACGGGCCCGGATGGTCAGGGCATCGCCGACGCGGCTGGCCCGGACGGTGATGTGGCGCCCGTTCCAGTCGGGCACGGGGGCCAGGGACCAGTCGGACTGGCCGCGGGTGACGACGGCGCCCAGGTACGGGACGCCGTCCGTCATCTCCACGCCGGCCTTGATCCACGTCCGCTCGTCCACCCGGACCATGAGTCCGGCCTGGTCGTAGAGGGCGTCGAAGTCGGCGACGAAGGTCACTTCGACGGCGCTGGCGTCCGGCAAGGGGGTCAGCAGCGCGTGCCCGTCGTCCCGGACGAAGCCGTAGCTGGTGGTGCGCCAGAAGTCGCTGCGGTCCCGGGTGGTGACCAGCAGCCCGGAGCCGTCGTGGACGGCGTCCAGCGGAGGGTTGAGCCAGGTCGCGTCGTCCCAGCCGATGGTGTGCTGATCGCTCATGTCTCTGCTTCCGTTGTGCGGGTGGGGCGCTCGGTCGGTGTTCGTCGGCCCCGGACTCCTCCGCGCCCGTCGACGCGAGGGGAACCCGTCGCGCGGCGGGCGTCTACGGGTGGTGGCGGGCGTCGGCGTGGCGTCCCGTCAGCAGGCACCCGGGGGCCAGGAGGATGCCGGCCCCACCGCGCCCGTGCCGGACACCGGCCGCCCCCGGCCAGGGTACTGGCCAGGGTTCGACACTGGCTCGACGGGCCCGTGGTCCCGGGATCGTGGTCGGTGGACGCCGCACGGCTTCCATGGCCGCGAAGGAGCTGACGGGGGTGGGGCCTGTTGGCAGGGGCTTCCGGCGTCGGCACGACCGCCCTGGGGCCCGCACGCCGACCAGCGCCGGGCGCCTTGCCGGCCTGCCGGAACCACGGGTGGACGGGCTCCGCGGCGACGACGCCCGGACGTTGCTCGACTCGATGCCGCCCGGTCCGGTGCACCCCCGCGTGCGGGGCGCGATCGTCGCCGAAGCACGCGTCAACCCGCCGGCGCTGCGGGAGCTGCCGCGCGGTGGGAACGAAATCAGGAAGGGGCAAGGGGACATGACCGGGTTCCAGCGATGGGGCGTCACCACGGCGATGGTGGGCCGCGAGGACGAGCAGGCGGAGCTCGCGGCGTTCGTGACGGCCGCGACGGGCCAGGCGCTGGTCCTGCGGGGGGAGACGGGGGTCGGCAAGAGTTCGTTGTTGAGCCACGCCGCCGCGCTGGCGGAGCGGGAGAGCCAGGTCGTCATCCGGGCCGCCGGTGTCGAGGCGGAGTCCGAGCTGCCCTATGCCGGGCTGCACCAGGTCCTCCATCCGCTGCTCACCGACGTCGCGCGGCTGGACGACGGGACCCGGGCGGTGTTCGACGCCGTGTTCAGCGGAGTGCGGGGCGATCCGCCGTCGGTCATGGCACTCGGCATCGCCGTGCTCAGCCTGCTGTCGCTCTCCGCCGCGCAGCGGCCGCTGCTGCTGGTCCTCGACGACGCGCAGTGGCTGGACGACTCCAGCGCCGACGTCTGCGGCTTCGTGGGCCGACGCCTGGCCGGCGGCCCGGCGAAGATGCTGGTCGCGGTCTGCAGCGACATCACGTCCCGCTTCGACACCGCCGCACTGCCCGAACTGCCGGTCACCGCCCTCACCGACGAGGACGCGGCCCGCCTGCTGGACCACCGGTACCCGGAGCTGAGCCGACAGGTCCGTCGGATCGTCCTGGAGCGGGCCCGGGGCAACCCGCTGGCCCTGCTGGAGCTGCCCGCCCACTTCGCCGGCCGGTCGAGCGATCTCCCGGTCGAAGACCTGGTCGGCCAGCACGGCGTGCCGTTGCCCCGACGGCTGCAACGGCTGTTCGGCACCCGCATCGCCGCCCTCGACGAGCGGGTGCGGACCGAGCTGCTGATGGGCGCGCTCGACGGCGCCGGGGCCCCGAGCGGCACCGACACCGTCCCCGGCACCCGTTACGGCATGCGTGACGCCGACACGGCGGTGGCCGCGGGGCTGCTGGACATCGAGGTGGTCACCGGCGATCTCGTCTTCCGGCACCCGCTCGTACGGTCCGCCGTCGTGCGGATGGCCACTCCCAACCAGCGCCGCGCCGCCCACCTGGCGCTGGCACAGGTTCACCGGGAGAACCTCGAACGCCGGGCGACGCACCTGGCGGCGGCAACGGTCGATCCGGACGAGGACGTCGCCGACATCCTGGAGGCGGCGGCCGAGTCGGCGACCCGGCGCGGCGGCGCGCTGGCGGCCGTGGCCTGGCTGACCCGGGCCGCCGAGCTCAGCGAGACCCACACCGGCCGGTCCCGGCGCCTGGCCGACGCGGCCTTCGTCGCCGCTCACGCCGCCCGCCTCGGCCAGGCGCACCGGCTGGTCCAGGCGGACCTCACGCCCGGCTCGACGGGGTCGCCGGCCTCGGTGCTGGCGGCCGCCTACCGGGCGCTCCACCAGGACGGGGACGTCCGCTCCACGCACCGCCAGGTCTCGGCCGCGATCGAGAAGCTCCGGGACGGCGGGTCGGCCGTCGCGTCGACCGTCGGCGAAGCCGAACCTGACGAGGTCCTCACCCGACTGGTGGTCCTGCTCCTGACGATCAGTCAGTACAGCGGGGACCGCGCGGCCTGGGAGAGCACGCACGAACTCCTCGCCTCCCTGGGCAGCCTCCTCACCCGGCGCTCGCGTCTCTACAGCGGCACCTGGAGCGACGTGACCAGGCACGGAGCCGGCTTCGCCGGGCCGGTGCGACAGGCCGCCACGACCCTGCCGGACCTGGAACCCTGGGACGTCACGCAGTTCGGCGCGGCCGCGTACCACCTCGACCTCCTGAGCCACTACCGCCCCCACCTGCAGCGTGTCGTCGACCGCGAGCTGGAGACCGGGGCCGTGGCAACCGGCATGGTCATGCTGCACCAGATCATGCTCGACCAGTTGACGGTCGGAGAATGGGCCGAGGCCGAGGACACCGGACAACGCGGCCTGGACCTGGCGACCGAGCACGGCCACCAGCTGTTCGCCGCCCAGAGCCGCGCGTACCTGGCCCAGCTCGCGGCGCTGCGCGGACAGGTCGGGCGGGCCCGGGACCTGCAGGCCGAGGTGGACGCCTGGGCCCGCCCGCGCGGACTGGGATTCCTGACCCAGGTCGCCGACGCCGCCGGCGCGACCGCCGCGCTGAGCTCCGGCGACTACGAGACCGCGTACCTCTACGCCATCGGCATCACCCAGCCGGGCAAGTTCCGGCCCTACGCCTACCAGGCCTCGCGCACCCTGCTCGATCTCGTCGAGGCCGCCCGGCACACCGGACGCGTCGACCAGGCCCGGGCGCACGCCCTCGCCGCCCGCGACGCCGGTCTGCCGGAGGTGTCGCCCCGCCTGGGGCTGATCACCTACGGCGCGCTGGCGATGACCGCCGAGGACGAGCGGGAGGCCGCCGAGATGTTCACGCGGGCCGAATCCCAGCCGGACGCCACCCGCTTCCCGTTCGAGCTGGCCCGGATCCGGCTGGCGCACGGCATCCGGGTGCGCCACGTCCAGGGCCCGGCCCCGGCGCGGCAGTACCTGGTCCCGGC
Source organism: Kitasatospora sp. NPDC057518 (assembly GCF_042802075.1). Classification (NCBI taxonomy): domain Bacteria; kingdom Bacillati; phylum Actinomycetota; class Actinomycetes; order Kitasatosporales; family Streptomycetaceae; genus Kitasatospora; species Kitasatospora sp. NPDC057518. Next base: position 792 of record NZ_JBHVEU010000512.1, on the reverse strand, counting down.
GGCCGAGGTGTTCGAGCGGCTGGGCGCGGCCGGCTGGACCGAACGGGCCCGGGCCGAACTGCGCGCCACCGGGGCCCCGCCCCGCGTCCCGACGCTGACCGTGGCCCCGCTGACCTGGCAGGAACGCCGCATCGCCGACCTGGCCGCCGGCGGCCTGACGAACAAGGAGATCGGCGCGCGGATGCACCTGTCGCCGCGTACCGTCAGCTCGCACCTGTACCGCGTCTTCCCCAAGCTGGGCATCACCGCCCGGGCGGCACTGCGCGACGCGTTGAGCCGGACCGACGCGGCGCAGGTCTGATGCCCGCGCTCACCCCTGTGGGGCCACGGCCTCGACGCCGTTGGCGGCCAGCCAGCCGAGGACGTGGTCGGCGACCGAACGCCAGCCGCTGTCGAACACCAGGGAGTGCCCCCGATCGGCGAACTGCTTCAGGTCCGTCACGGCGGAGGAGTCGCCGTAGAGCTTGTAGACCGAGCGGGTCACGACGTCCGGGACCATCCGGTCCTCCTGGCCGGAGACCAGCAGCAGCGGTCCGCGCGCCGTATTGGCCGTGTCCACGACGGTGCCGGCCGGCCCGGTGGCGGTGCCGTCGAGTCCGAGGTCCGCGAGCAGCCGGAGCGGGGCCGGGACGGCGTACCGGTCGAAGAGCTGCTCGGCCTCCCCCTCTCCGACCGTGTTGACGACGAGGTGTCGGAACCGGGCGCGCGGCAGCTGCCCGAAGCCCGGGTGCCGGGTCGGGCCGGCCGACATCAGCGGCCACGGCCGGGACCGGCCGTCGGCCGGCGGCACAC
>NZ_JBHVEU010000511.1:0-6018 GCF_042802075.1 Kitasatospora sp. NPDC057518 | reverse complement strand
GAGCAGGGCGGCGTACTCCAGTGCGGTGAGTTCGCGGCCGGGCAGCCGCAGCGCGCGGCCGGTGGCGCGGGCGAGCGCACGGGGTACCTCCTTCGAGTCGGGGCCACGAGGACGGCCCCAGGCTCTCCCGTCCGATCCTCATCGGGCATCTGACGGTGGAAGTAACCTCGCTTACTCCCCGGCGAGTACACGCACCGGGCGACAGCCGGAGCGCTCCTCCCCGAGGAGCAGCACGGAACAGCGGGGAGCAGCCGGAGACAGCGGGAAGCAGCCCCGGCCGCGGTTCCCCCGGAGCCGGCCTCAGTCGGTCACCGCGAACCCCTGCGCCGCGCCCAGCTGCTGCAGCGAGGCCTGGCCGGGGATCCCGTCCGCCGCCCCCGCCTGGTACCCGCAGCGCCGCTGCCAGGCCGCGTACGCGGAGACCGTCCGGGTGCCGAACGAGCCGTCCACCCACCGCTGGTCGAGCAGCCCCTCGTCGGCGAGCGCCTGCTCCACGATGGCCACCTCGGACCCGTACGTCAGGTGCCCCTGCGCGGCCCCCGGGTCGGTCCCGGCGGCCGCGACCACGTGGGACACCGAGACCGTCCGCTGCCCGGGCAGGTAGCCGAGCAGCCGGCGCAGCGAGCTCTCCCCCGGGACGCCGTCCGCCGCCTGCCCGGCGTAGCCCAGACTCCCCTGGTAGTCCGCGTAGTTCTCGGTGTCCGCGTCCGTCCAGTTCGGGCCGGGGCCGGAGCGGTAGTGGTCGCCGAAGCCGTGCGCGACCAGCGCCCGCCCGACCACCGTCACCTGGTAGCCCTGGGCGCCGTAGCCGTACGGCAGGCCGTTGATGCTGACCTGGTAGCGGGCGGTCGTGACCGGGGGCACCGGCTGTTGCTGGGGCGGGATGCCCGGGGAGCCGGGCCCGGCCGTGAGGTCGGGCCAGGAGCCGGGGTCGGTGTGGTCGTTGTACGGCACGTGGGCGTGCGCGTACCAGCCGCCGAGGGCCTCCCAGGTCCGCTCGTCGCGGTGGCTGGAGAAGTCGGTCGGCCGGCCCATCGGCCAGATGTCGGGCACGCCCCAGGAGGAGATCCAGGCGTGGATCCGGTCCCAGCCCGCGCACGGGGTGTCGACCAGGCGCGGGTAGACGGCGCCCTGGTAGCGGCAGTAGGGGAAGAACACCGCCTCGATCTGGATCACCACCCGCCCGGCCCGGTTGGTGCGGGTGGGGCTCTGGCTGGGGCTGAGCAGGCTCTTCGAGCGGGAGTCGGCCGGGAACAGCTGCGCCGTGCGGCCGCTGAACGGGTCCCAGACCAGGTGCGGCGCGTCGCCGGCGCCGCTGCCGGTGAAGTAGCCGACCAGGTCCTCGTAGGAGCACCAGTCCTGCGGCGCGGCGGCGGTCGCGTTGCGGTCCCAGGTGATGTGGGCGATGGCCTTCGGCGGGTACTGCTGATCGGTCGGCGCGTGGTCGCCGAGGTCGTGGATCTCGGCACCGGGCAGCCACAGTTCGGGCATCGTGGGCTCCTCCGAACGGCGTGAGGGCATCACCTCCGGTATCGGCAGGCAGGGCTCACGGATTGACCCCGACGGCGCAAAACCCCGGCAATGAACCCCCCGTACCCGTCCGGCCGTTCGACTCAGCGAGGGCTCTTCGTCCTCACGTGCGATTCGGGCGCCCGTGCGGGGACGGCCGGTCGCACGGAAGGGGGCGCATTCCACCCCGTCGGGGCGCCGCTGTCAATCGTTGACTTCACAAGTGGTCTAGTCCACGGTGGTCCGGCAGACCGGCCCGAGCCGCCGTCCGGGATCCCCCTGTGCGCTCAACTGGCAATCACTGCACCGAATCTGACGATCCGATGGAGAAACCCGCACCATGCAAAGAGTCTGCCTCGCCCTGCCCACCATGCGGTCCTGCCCCGACACCATCGCGGAACTCGCCGAGGAGGCGGCCTACGCCGTCGCGACCTTCGGGGTCGAGGTGCACCTGCTCGTCCTCGACACCACCGACGCCGTCGCCTTCGCGGAGAACGCGGGCGCCGTGGCCGCGCTGGAGCCCACCCCCGGCGTGGTCGTCCACCACCTCGGCGAGGCGCGGCAGCGGGAGTTCCTGCGCCGGGTGGCCGAGCGCTCCGGCGCCGCCGACCCCGAACTGCTGCTCGACATGATGCTGCCGCCGGCCGTCGCGTACGGCTCCTGCGTCAACCGGCTCTTCCTCGGCGCGGCCGCCCTGGGCTGCACCTCGACGCACCTGCGCAACGACGACGCCGACTTCCAGGTCGTCGACGGCCGGAAGGTCTTCCCGATCCACCACGAGCTGCTCTCGATCGGCCGGCCGGCCGGCGAGGCGGCGGCCGTCGTGTCCCGCTCCGAGCTCGACCCGGCCGACGCGGACAAGCCGGTGATGCTGGTCAGCGGCTCCTTCATCGGCGAACTCAACGTGGACATCAGCGAGATCCACGAGCTGGACCCGGCCGTCTACCGCGAGGTGGTGCGCCTGTGGACCCCGCCGGTGTGGTCGGAGGAGGAGCAGGACGCGATGGTGGACGTCTCCTTCAAGGGCGCCGGCTCCGAGCCGTTCACCACCGACGAGTCCGTCCTCGGCGTGCCCGACATCTGGGACGTCTACATGTGCAACATCGCCCTGGACCACCGGGCCTACGAGGTGCTGCCGCTGCTGCCCTCGATCGAGACGATCGGCAGCGACTACGCCCTGCTGCACGCCATGGTCCACTCCCGGCTGCCCGGCGTCGTCCACAACCGGCACATCGTCAACTACTACACGCCCGAGCGCCGCACCGGCTCCGGCTTCGTCAACTACCAGCTGCGGTTCGTCAAGTTCCTGCTCTCGATGCTGTACCTGTACCCGGTCTACGGCGGGATGATCGACCTCGGCCGCGGACTGCTGGACGAGCGGCACGGGCTGAAGGTCGAGCCGCTCCTCGACCTGGTGCGCGGCAGCGTCGACTGGGACCGGGCCGGGAACGAGCACTGCCTGGACGTCCTGGACCGCTCCTACCGCAAGCTGGGCGGCAAGTACGCCGAGCTCGCGGACGTGGTGGCCGAGCGGCGGCAGCAGCTGCTGGACGAGGCGCGGGCGGACGCCGAGCGCTGGGCGGTGCTGGTGGAGGCCTGGGCGGCACTGGTGGCCGCCTCCCGCGCGGAGGGGCTCGGCGCCTCGGAGGTTCCGGCCTAGTGGGCGAGGACCTCCGGATCCGGCTCCTGGCCGACGGCGACTGGGACGCCGTGGTCGCGCTGGAGTACGACGCCTACGCGGCCGACGGCCTGTCGGAGGGCCGGGAGGCGCTGCAGTCCCGCGCCCTCGGCTCGCCGGAGACCTGCTTCGTGCTGGAGCAGGGCGGCACGGTCCGCGGCTACCTGCTGAGCCTGCCGTACCCGCCGCTGCTCTGCCCGGACCTCGCCCGGGCGGAGGACGCGGTGCACGAGTCGGGCAACCTGCACGTGCACGACCTGGTGATCGCCGAGGACCTGCGCGGCCGGGAGGTCGCGCTGGGGTTCATCCGGCACTTCCGGGAGCGGGCGGAGGAGCTGGGCTTCGAGCGGATCTCGATGGTCGCGGTGCGCGGGGCGGACATCCTGCTGCGGCTGCTCGGCTACCGCGCGCACCGGGAGGTGGCGGTCCCCGCGTCCTACGGGCGGCGCGCCGTCTACATGTCGATGCCGGTGCGCTGACCTGCGGGGATACCTGGCCCCATGCCCACTCTTTTGGCCTAGTCCGGACGGCGAAGATCACCCCATCGGGTGAAGCTGGTGGCGGCTGCGCCCGCGCGCGCGGCCGCCGGCAGCACCCGTCCGTACGCCCGAGGGAGAAGCGCATGAAGGCCGCCGTCGTCCACGACTTCACCGCACCGCTGGCCGTCGAGGACCGCCCCCTACCGAAGCCCGCCGCGCACCAGGTCCGGGTCCGGATCGAGGCCTCCGGCCTCTGCCACACCGACATCCACGCCGCCCACGGCGACTGGCCGGTCAAGCCCAGCCCGCCGTTCGTCCCCGGGCACGAGGGCGTCGGCATCGTCGAGGCGGCCGGCGACCAGGTCCGGCACGTCCGGGTGGGCGAACGGGTCGCCATCCCCTGGCTCGCGGACGCCTGCGGGCGCTGCGATCACTGCGTCTCCGGCTGGGAGACGCTCTGCCTCCAGCAGCACAACAGCGGCTACTCGGTGGACGGCGCCTACGCCGAGTACGCGCTCGCGCACGGCGACTACGTCGTCCCCGTCCCGGACGGCATCGACCCGCTGGACGCCGCCCCGCTGTCCTGCGCGGGCGTCACCACCTACAAGGCGCTCAAGGTCTCGGACGCCCGGCCCGGCACCCGGGTGCTGGTCTCCGGCATCGGCGGACTCGGCCACCTGGCCCTCCAGTACGCCCGGATCTTCGGCGCCGAGACCATCGCCGTCGACGTCACCGACGACAAGCTCGCCCTGGCCCGCGAGCTCGGCGCCGACCACGTCCTGGACGCCCGCACCCAGGACGTCGCGGCCGAGGTCCAGGCCCTGGGCGGCGCCCACGCCTCGATCGCCCTCGCCGTCAGCAACGCCTCCTTCCAGGCGGCCTACGGCGCCCTGCGCCGCGGCGGCACCCTCGTCCTGGTCGCCCTCCCGGCCGAGGGCAGGCTCGAACTCCCGGTCTTCGAGACGGTGCTGAACGGCACCAAGGTGATCGGCTCGATCGTCGGCACCCGCGAGGACCTCGCCGAGGTCTTCCGCCTGCACGCCCTCGGCCGCACCCGGGTGATCCGCGAGACCCGCCGGCTGGAGGACGTGAACGCCTGCTTCGACGAGGTCCTGAGCGGCAAGGTCTCCGCCCGCCTGGTCTTCGACCTGCGCTGACACCCCCCGCCCACGGCGCGGGTCGGCCGACGGGCCGCGCCCGGCTACGTCCGGATCGCGTCTCAGTCGCGTCTCCGTTCGGTTCGGCATGGGTACGAACCGGGCCCCGGTCCGGGATCGTGGGGGCAACCACTCGTGCGGCAAGGGGAGTTGCCATGGGGGACGGCCGGGGCTTGGCACCGGATGCGGTGGCGGCGCTGCTGGGCGACGGGCCGCACCGGGCGGTGGCGGAGGTCGTCCGGGCGCGGTTGCGGACGGTGCCGGAGGGGGCCCGGGCGCTGACGGCGGCGGAGGCGAGCCCGGGGGACGCGCGGGCACGGGCGCTGCTGACCGCCGCCGTCGACCACCTGCTGGCCGCGGACCCGGCGTTCGCGCGGTACCTCGCCACCACCGGGCTCGGGAAACCGGCCGACCCGCCGACCGTCCAGCTGCGGAGCGAGCCCGGCACCGTACAACTGCGGGTCGGACCGCCGTCCACGCCGCCGCCGGCGAACCCGGCCACCGTCCAGCTGCGGCTCGACCCGGGGGCCGCCCGCGCCCGGACGCTCGCCGCCCGGCGGAGCGGCACCGGCATCGTGGTGGCGCTCGCCCTGGTGCTGATCGCCGCACTGGTCGCGATCGGCATCCACCTGGGCTCGCGTCCGCTGCTGAAGCCGGGCGGGCCCGGACTGGCGCACGCCGCACCGCCGCTGGGCGACCCGGCGCTGGTCCGGGCGGTGCTGCCCGACGCGCGGGCGCTGCCGGGCGGCTGGCAGGTGCGACGGGAGCCGACGGCGGGGACCGCCCGGGGCGGCGGGCTGCCGTGCCTGCTCCCGGACTCCTGCGACCTTCAACTCGCCTCCGCCACCGTGACCTTCGGTTCGGCCTCGGCGCAGACCGTGGAGTTCGGCGTGGCCTCCTTCGCCTCCCCCGAGGCCGCCGCCCGCGCCTTCGACCACACGCTCGACCGGACCGCCGGCACCGACCCGGCGGCGGCCGTCCCGCGGATCGGCGACCAGAGCGCCGTCCGCGTCCAGGGCTCCTCGTCGGCGGTGGCACTGGCCAGGGTCGGCAGCGTACTGCTCGTCGTGCGCGAGGAGGGGTCGGGGGGGGCGCTAGCCCGGGGCCCGGGCAACACGCGGCCGGAGCGGCTCGGGGACGCGGGCCCGGCCGGGGGCGAGCGGCGCCCGCCCCCTGCCCCCACGGCGGGGCCGCG
>NZ_JBHVEU010000510.1:0-6036 GCF_042802075.1 Kitasatospora sp. NPDC057518 | reverse complement strand
GGACGGGATCGTCCGGCGCCCCTTCGGGGTCTTGCGGGCCTTGCGGGTGGTGCGGGCTCTGCAGGTCGTACGGGACCTGGGGGCCCTGCGGGTCGTGCGGGCCCTGCGGGTCGTGCGAGTCCTGGGGACGTCTGCGCGGGTGTTACTTCTTCTTGCCCTTGCCGTAGGGCAGGCCCGCCAGACCGGCGATCACCGCGAAGGCGACCAGCGGGAGAAACACGTACAGGCCGAGGGTCTGGCCCACACTCAGGCCGGAACCGGGGTCATCACCGTCGTCCCTGGTGAAGGCCATGGCGGGCGACGACAGCAGCATCATCAGCGTGACCGTTGCGGAGACCGCGCCGGCTCGCAAAGCGTTCCTCTTGTCCACGTTTCCAACTTACCCGCCGCTTACGGGGGCGCGCTCGTCGGGGTCGGTCGGGCGGGACGGGAGGACCTGCCTCGGGGCCGACCCGGCGGAACCGCGCGGGGCCAGGAGCCGGGCGAGCAGGCCGGCGGCCGGGGCGGTGGCCAGCCGTTCGAGGGTGACCGGGTCGCCGGAGCCGTCCGCGACCGGCAGGCGCCAGTTCGGGTACTGGTCCCAGGTGCCGGGCAGGTTCTGCGGGCGCGGGTCCCCGACCAGGTCCGGCAGCCAGACCCCGACCAGCTCCGCCGGGGTGGCCCGCAGGAAGCGGTACAGCACCGGCATCGTCAGCGGCTCGCCCTCGGCCAGCAGCCCGAGCCGGCCCAGCTCGGCCCGCCAGTCCGCCAGCTCCGCCGCCGCCTGCCCCTGCTCCTCCCCCAGCGGCCGGGCCAGCAGACCCAGCCGGTGCCGCAGCTCGACGTGCTCGCCGGAGAGCCGGGCCGCGGTGCTGGGCAGGTCGTGGGTGGTGAGGGTGGCCAGGCAGCCGGACCGCCAGCGGTCCGGGCCGAGGATCGCGCCGTCGCCCCGCCAGTCCCGCTCGAACCAGAGCACGGACGTGCCGAGCACCCCGCGCGCCGCCAGCTCCTCCCGCACCCCCGGCTCCACCGTGCCGAGGTCCTCGCCGATCACCGCCGTCCCGGCCCGGTGCGCCTCCAGCGCCAGCACGCCGAGCATCGCCTCGGCGTCGTAGCGCACGTACGCGCCCTCGGTCGGCGGGTGCCCCTGCGGCACCCACCAGAGCCGGAACAGGCCCATCACGTGGTCGATCCGCAGGGCCCCCGCGTGCCGGGCGGTGGCCCGCAGCAGCTCCGCGTACGGGGCGTAGCCGGCCTCGGCGAGCGCGTCCGGGCGCCAGGGCGGCAGGCCCCAGTCCTGGCCGTGGGCGTTGAAGGCGTCCGGCGGGGCGCCGACCGAGATGCCGCCGGCCAGCACGTCCCGCAGCGCCCAGGCGTCCGCGCCGTCCGGGTGGACGCCGACGGCCAGGTCGTGGATCAGGCCGACCGGCATGCCCGCCTCGCGGGCCGCCCGCTGGGCGTGGGCGAGCTGCTGGTCGACCTGCCAGGCGAGCCAGCGGTGGAACTCGACCCGCTCCTCCAGTTCCTTGGCGGCGTGCTCGACCTGTGGGCCGTCCGGGTGACGCAGCCCCTTCGGCCAGTGGTGCCAGTCGGTGCCGTGCTCCTCGGCCAGGGCGTTCCACAGCGCGTGCCGGTACAGCCACTCGCCCTCGCGGAGCCGGTACGCGTCGTACTCGGCCTGCCGCCCGGGGCCGCGCGGCACCTCGTGCAGCAGCTCCAGGGCCTCGCGCTTGAGCTGCCAGACGGCGTCCCGGTCGATCAGGGCGTCGTGGACCAGCACCTCGTCGCGGAGCCGGGCGGCCCGCCGGGTCAGCTCCTCGGCCTGCTCGCGCCCGGCGCCGGTCAGGTAGGCGTACTCGGGGACGGCCTCGATCCGCAGGTGCACCGGGTCGGCGAAGCGGCGCGAGGACGGGCGGTACGGGGACGGGTCGGAGGGGGCGCCGGGCAGGGCCTGGTGCAGCGGGTTGATCTGCACGAAGCCCGCGCCGAGGCCGGCCCCCGCCCACCGGGCCAGCTCGACGAGGTCCCCGAGGTCGCCCATGCCCCACGAGCGCTCGGAGAGCACGGAGTACAGCTGGGCGAGGAACCCCCAGCTGCGGCCCGGGAGTTGCGGCAGCCGCTCCGGGGCGACCACCAGCGCGGCCCGCGCGGTCCTCGTGCCGGTTTCCGCCGTGAGCACGTGGCGCCCCAGCGGCAGGTCCCCCGGCACCCAGTGCGAGTGCCCCCGGGGCAGCTCCCAACTCCCGCCGTCCTCCAACTCCACCCGCAACCGGGCGTCCGCCGGCACGTCCAGCGCCGTCCGCCGCCCCTGCCGGACCACCACGCACGGCGGCAGCAACCGGGCCCGCTGCTCGGCCCGGTGACGCTCCAGCGCCTCCCCCACCTCCTGCGGCGACCCGGCCGCCACCCCCATCGCCCCCAGCACCGCCACCAGCGTCCGCGCCCCCACCGCCTGCCCGCCCGGCCCCGGGTACCGGACGTCCACCCCGTACGCCCGCGCCAGCGCCACCAGTTCGGCGGGCGGCGGCGGGGCATCCTGCGCCGGTACCTGCTCGGCTCCGTCACTGTCGTGGTAAGCGGCCACTCGCGGCTCCTGCGATGTCTCGGCAACGCCCGTTCAGGACAGCCACAGTCCTACCCGCGTGACACCACGATCACCCAGCGCGACACGACGCCGGCGGGCGGACCCTCGCAAGCGCGAACCGAGACCCCGACTCTACGCAGTCCGCAATTCCACCATCAAATCATCCACGTGGAGCCTTTGAGGAATTAGGGACTTGGCATGAAATGACCCCGTCGACCATGTCTCAACACTTAATAACCTCAGGCCTGCGATCGGAATAAAGAAGATTCCAGAATTCTTTGATCGATCCACCGTACTTGCCGACATACGGACTATTCCCACCGTAGACAGCACCGTCTTCACCCAGGAACAGAAGAACTCCGCAACCCATTAGACCAACAGGAGTCAGCCTCTGCCCAGCTGCGGGCTCATATTCACCCATCAATACAGGAAGATAGGTGTTGGAAACTGCTCTGACCGGGTCGATTTCCGTAAAGTCATCAGCCCCCTTGCTCCAGTGATGCGGATGGCGGACCCTCAGGGAGCAAAACTCACGGACAGCACTTTCCACCTCAGGATTCGGCAAACGATCGATATCACCCCAAGCTCTCAGAGAACTGTCGACAGGAATCTTCCTACCTGCAAACCAGCCACTCTCCTGCAGTCCCACAATGGCATGTATCGTCAGCACATCCATCATCCCTCCCAACGAACCGCGATCACGACCTGGAACCGGCAAGGTGGCGAGCCCTGCGGTCCAGGGCTCGCCGTCTCTTGCCAGGGCTATCTCATTGAGTCGCCCTGGCCCCACCACCAATTACCACACTAAGACACTGGTTGCAGGCAGGGGCAAGGTCACCCGACTGTCGAAAAACCACAGCATATTCGACGTTAGTCAATCGAGCCAGCTCATCCGTAGGAGCCCCACTCAGGGCACCGTTGCAAGCGCGAACCTCTGCACAGTTATGCCACGGCCAGGGTTCCTGCCCAGCGGCAAGGCCAGAACGCTCAGTCAACGCGTCCTCGTAATAGGGATCGCCATGCGGCCGGCCACTGTATCCGGTTGAAAACTCGCCAGGCCGCCCGTCGCCCCTGTCAATCAGCCGCACCGCGGCGACCGCCAAGGTCGCGGAGTACCAGAAGCGCAGCCTGGTCCACTTCCACACCGTGATCCGCCTCGACGGACCGGACGGCAGCACCCAGCCCCCGCCCCGTCCGCCACTGTGACCCTGCTCGCCGACGCCATCCGGGCCGCCGCCGCCCGCGTCTCGATCAGCGTCGTCTCGGATGCGGTCGGGGAACGCGAACTCGCCTGGGGCGAACAGCTCGACGTGCGCGAGATCGCCGCGTTCGGCACCGACGCCGAGCTGACCGATCACGCGGTCGCCGCCTACGTGGCCAAGTACGCCACCAAGTCCGCCGATTCATCCGGCGCTCTCGACCGCCCCCTGTTCTACCGCCCCTGCCAGGGACGCGGCATGACCCTGACCGGCCACGGAACCCCGGTCACGTGCACCGCCTGCGGCGGCACCGGACAGGCCCGACCCCTGCCCCGCATCGCCGTCGAACGCCACGTGCGGCAGATGATCCGCACCTGCTGGGAGCTCGGCAAGCGCCCGGAGTTCGAGGCACTCAAGCTCTGGAAGTGGGCGCACATGCTCGGCTTCCGGGGCCACTTCTCCACCAAGTCCCGCTGCTACTCGGTCACCCTCGGCCAGCTGCGCGACGACCGCCGTGCCTGGCGCACCGAACAGGCCCGCGCACACGCCGGCCTGCCCGACCTCGACCCGAGCACGACCCTCGTCATCGGCCACTGGGCCTACCACGGCTCGGGCTACTGCCCCGGCGCGGAACTCCTGGCCGCCGCTGCCTGGCACCGCAGAGAACTGGAACGGCAGTTCACCGCAGAGGGCGGCTACTGATGACCGCGCAGCCGCCCACCAGCCTCGTGCGCCGGCCGAGCACGATGGAGGAATTGCTCACGGTCCCCCAGGTCATGGCCCGCCTTCAGCTCGGCCGCTCCGCCGTCTACGACCTGCTCCGCACCCGGCAGCTCGCCTCCATCACCCTCGGCCGCGCCCGCCGCATCCCCACCCACGCCCTCAACGACTTCATCCGCACCCGACTCGAACAGGAAGCCGCCTGATGACCACACCCCACGACACCCCCGCCTCCCGCCGCAGCCGCGCCAACGGCGACGGCACCGTCTACCAGCGCAGAGACGGCCGCTGGGAAGCCGCCGGCTACGTCCTCGCCCCCGGAGACACCCGCAAGCGAGTCCGCGTCTACGGCATCACCCGCAAGGAAGCCCTCGCCAAGCTCACCGAGAAGATCGCCACCAGCAACCGCGGCGTCCCCGTGGTCTCCGCCCAGGGCAGCCTGGCCGCCTACCTGACGTACTGGCTGGAGAACGTCGCCGTCCACCAGCTCCGCGAGACCACCCACACCCGCTACACCGCCTGCATCAACCAGTACCTCATCCCCGGCCTCGGCAAGAAGAAGCTCGCCAAGCTCACCGCCAAAAGGACGTACGCACATGGCTCAACCAGCTCCGCACCACCTGCCAGTGCTGCGCCCGCGGCCTCGACGCCGCCCGCACCCAGCCCCGCTGCTGCGCGACCGGCACGTGCTGCGGCAAGCGGCTCTCCCCGCTGACCCTCGCCTACATCCACTCCGTGCTCAAGTCCGCCCTGGAGCACGCCGTCCGGGAGGAAGAGATCCCCCGCAACGTCCGCACCGGCACACTCCGCCCCCGCCGCTTCGAACCGCTCACCGCCGACGAGGCCCGCACCTTCCTCGCCGCCGCCCAGAGCCACCGCCTCCACGCACTGTTCGAACTCGCCCTCCGCACCGGGCTCCGCAAGGGCGAACTCCTCGGCCTGCGCTGGGAAGACCTCGACCACGCCAGCGGCACCGCCAACATCCGCCGCACCCTCCAGCGCACCCGCAGCAGCGGACTGACCACCCTCCCCACCAAGACCCTCAACTCTGAACGCCGTATCGCTCTGCCCACTCCCTGCCTGCGCTCACTTCGCGCCCACCGCGAGCAGCAGGTCCAGGAGCGGGAGAAGGCCGGCGGGAACTGGAAGGAGAGCGGCCACGTCATCACCCGGCCCGACGGCCACCCGATCGAACCTGCCACTCTCACCAGGCACTTCAAGGCGCTCCTCCACCGAGCGGGACTCCGCCAGATCCGTTTCCACGACCTTCGGCACTCGACCGCGACGCTTCTCCTGGAGCAGGGCGTCGAACTCGTCGTCATCAAGGAACTCCTCGGTCACGCTCACATCGGCGTCACCGCCACCGTCTACGCCCACGTCCGACTCCGCCTCCAGCGCGACGCCATCGACCTCCTCGGCCGGGCTCTCCACACCCCCGTCGAGACCTCCAGCCAGCCCGACGACGGCGACGACCCGCCGCTTCGTACGGCACCCGTCCACTGACGTTGCCGTCAACTACTGCCGTCAGACACGCCAGCGGCCCCGCCGGATACC
>NZ_JBHVEU010000509.1:0-6043 GCF_042802075.1 Kitasatospora sp. NPDC057518 | reverse complement strand
GCCCCACCCTCACCGCCGAACTCGGTGCCACGGGCGGCGGCCAGGGCGGCGGCCCCGGTGGCGGCGGTCCGGGAGCCGTGGGCCGGTCAGACCAGGCCGTTCATCAGACCAGGCCGTTCAGCAGCTCGCTCACCGGCTTGCGGCGGCCGGTGAAGAACGGCACCTCCTCGCGGACGTGCAGCCGGGCCCGGGAGGGGCGCAGGTCGCGCATCAGGTCGACGATCCGGTGCAGCTCGTCCGCCTCGAAGGCGAGCAGCCACTCGTAGTCGCCGAGCGCGAACGAGGCCACCGTGTTGGCCCGCACGTCCGGGTAGCCGCGCGCCATCTGGCCGTGCTCGGCGAGCATCGCGCGCCGCTCGGCGTCCGGCAGCAGGTACCACTCGTAGGAGCGGACGAACGGGTACACGCAGACGTAGTCGCGCGGGCGCTCGTCGGCCAGGAAGGCCGGGATGTGCGACTTGTTGAACTCGGCCGGGCGGTGCAGCGCCATGTTCGACCAGACCGGCTCCAGCAGCCGGCCGAGGCCGGTGCGGCGGAAGCGGTTGTACGCCTCCTGGAGGTCGTCCGAGTCGGCGGCGTGCCACCAGACCAGGATGTCGGCGTCCGCGCGCAGACCGGAGACGTCGTACGTACCGCGCACGGTCACGTCCTTGGCGTCCAGCTGCGCGAACAGCTCGTCCACCTCGGCGGCCAGGGCGGTGCGGTCCTCGGGCAGGCCGCCCTTGAGCTTGAACACCGACCACATGGTGTAGCGGATGACCTGGTTCAGGTCGCGCGCCTTCTTCTTCTCGGGCCGCTGCTCCGGCTCCCGCTCAACGCTCTCAGTCATGCGCCCATTGTCCTCTCCGTGGAACCTTCCCCGGTCGCCGGGGTCAGCAGTCTGTCGACGGCGGCCGCGGCGGCGGCCGCCGAACCGATGCACGCCGGAATGCCCACCCCGTCGTACGCGGCGCCGCACAGCGCCAGCTTGCCCACCCGCCCCGCCGCCGCCCGCACCCGGGCCACCCGGTCCAGGTGCCCCACCGGGTACTGCGGCAGACCGGCCGAGAAACGCGAGACGAAGGTGTCGTACGGCCGGGCGGTCAGCCCGATCGCCTCCCTGAGGTCCGCCAGCGACCGCGCCACCAGCTCCTCGTCCGGCAGCCCCAGTGCCTCCTCCTCGCGGTACCGGCCCAGCGAGGTGCGCAGCAGGAACGCGTCCGGCGCGGAGCGCTCCAGCCAGCCCCACTTGTTCGAGGAGAAGGTCGACGCCTTGATCTGCCGCCCGTCCACCGGCGGCACCAGGAAGCCGCTGCCGCTCGGCGGCTCGGCCAGGTCGGCGCGGCGGAAGGCCAGGGTGACCAGGGCCATGCCCGCGTACTCGACGGCGTCCAGCTCGGTGGCGGCCGCCGGGGCGTCCTCGCGCAGCAGCCGGGCCGCGGCGGGCGCCGGGACGGCCAGCACCACGGCGTCCGCGTGCAGCACCTCGCCGCCGGTCACCACCCGCCAGCCGTCGGGGGTGCGGCGCAGCTCGTCCACCGGGGCGTCGGTGCGCAGGTCCACCCCCGCCCGGACACAGGCCGCGGCGACCGCGCCGGGCAGCGTACCGAGACCGCCGCGCAGGCCCTGGAACACCGGGGTGCCGACCACCTTCGGCCGCGAGGCCAGCTCGTGCACCCCCGCGACCAGCGAGCCGCCGTCACGCGCGATCGACAGCAGCTGCGGCACGGCGGCGCGCAGCGAGATCTCCTCGGCGCGGCCCGCGTAGACGCCGCCGAGCAGCGGCTCGACCAGCCGGTCCACCACCTCCTGGCCCAGCCGGTCGGCGACGTAGCGGCCGATCGCGACGTCGTCGCCGACCTCGGTGCTCCGCTCGTGCCGGGCCCGCTCCAGGCCCTCGTCGGTCAGCACCCCGGAGGCGGCCAGCGCCTCCAGATCACCGGGAACGCCCATCACCTGCCCGCCGGGCAGCGGCCGCAGCGCGCCGCGGGTCCAGATCGCGGCCTTCGCGGTGGTCGGCGGCTCCAGCTCCCCGCCGAGCCCGACCGCCCGCGCCAGCTCCACCGCCTCCGGCCGCCGGGCCAGCACCGACTCGGCCCCGAGGTCCACCCGGACCCCGCCGACCTCCCCGCCCCACAGCTTCCCGCCGACCCGCCCGGACGCCTCCAGCACCGTCACCCGCGCCCGCGCCGACCCCCCGGCCGCCCCGCTCAGGAAGGCGGCCGCAGCCAGCCCCGCGATCCCACCACCGACGACGACGACCTGTGCATCCGACATGCTCCGCAGTCTCGCAGACCCTTACACCGGACCCTCAATCCGCTGCACACCCGAAAAGAGCAGGCCGGTGACCGTCGCTCCCGGTACGGTCCCGACCGAGAGGAGGGTGCCCTGTGGTGTACCTGTGGGGCGAGGCGGTCCGGTGGGTGGACGACGAGCCGCAGCCCGGGGTGGTGGAGGTCTGTTTCACGGACGCGGACGGCCGACGGTGGTCGATCATCGGGAAGACCGCGATGTTCGGGACGGACCAGGCCCTCGGGCCCGGCGCGTGGATCGAAGCGGACTCGCCGTTCCCGTTCCCGGCCGACATCGACTGCACCGTGCTGGGCCCGGCCGCCGGGCGCGCGGACGAGGTCGTCACGGTGTCCATCTGGCAGCCGCACCATCTCCAAACCGTGTGCGGGCGGCGGGAGTTCACGATGCGAAGGGACCAGCTCTTCGAGGAGTGAGCCGGCCGCCGTAGGCTCCACCGCATGGAACCGATCGTGGTGAGTGCGTGTCTGGCCGGGATTCCCTGTCGGTACGACGGGCGGGCGAAGACCTCCGACGGTGCCGTGCGGCTGGTCGAGGAGGGGCGGGCCGTGGTGGTGTGCCCGGAGGGGGCGGGCGGGCTGCCGACGCCGCGGCCGCCGGCGGAGATCGTGGGCGGGGACGGCGCGGACGTGCTGGACGGGCGGGCCCGGGTGGTGGACGCGACGGGCGCGGACTGCACCGCGGAGTTCCTGGCCGGTGCCCGGGCGGCGCTGTCCGCCGCCGAGGAGGCGGGGGCCCGGCGGGCGGTGCTGATGGCGCGCAGCCCGTCCTGCGGCTGCGGTCAGGTGTACGACGGGACGTTCTCCGGGGAGCTGCGCCCGGGTGACGGGGTGACGGCGGCGCTGCTGCGCCGGGCCGGGATCGAGGTCACGGCCGGGTAGTGGGCCCCCGGGGTCCGGGGGCCCACCGCCCTGAGGTCAGCGTGCGCTGGCCTCGTGGACGAAGGCGACGAGGCGGCTGAGCGCGTCCGGGTCCATGGACGGCAGCACGCCGTGGCCGAGGTTGAAGATGTGGCCGCTGGTGCCGAGCGCCTGGGCGGCGTGCAGCACCTCGCGGGCCTTGGTCTCGACGACCTTGGTGGGCGCGTACAGCACCGCCGGGTCGAGGTTGCCCTGGAGGCCCTTGCCCTGGCCGACCCGCTCGGCGGCGACGTTCAGCGGGACCCGCCAGTCGACGCCGACGATGTCGGCGCCGGCCTGGCCCATCAGGCCGAGCAGCTCGCCGGTGCCGACGCCGAAGTGGATCCGCGGCACGCCGTACCCGGCGACGGCGTCGAAGACCTTGGTGCTGGACGGCATCACCGAGCGGCGGTAGTCGTCCGGCGCGAGGGCGCCGACCCAGGAGTCGAACAGCTGGACCGCGGAGGCGCCGGCCTCGATCTGCACCTTGAGGAAGGCCGAGGTGATGTCCGCGAGCCGGTCCACCAGGGCGGCCCACAGCTCGGGCTGCCCGTACATCATGGCCTTGGTGTTCTCGTGGTTCTTGGACGGGCCGCCCTCGATCAGGTAGCTGGCCAGCGTGTACGGCGCGCCGGCGAAGCCGATCAGCGGGGTCTCGCCGAGCTCGTCCACCAGCAGGCCGACGGCCTCGGTGATGTAGGGGACGTCGTCGGGCTCCAGCGGGCGCAGCCGCTTCAGGTCCTCGGCGGTGCGGATCGGGTCGGCGATGACCGGGCCGATGCCGGGCTTGATGTCGACGTCGATGCCGACGGCCTTGAGCGGCACCACGATGTCGCTGAAGAAGATCGCGGCGTCCACCTTGTGCCGGCGCACCGGCTGGAGGGTGATCTCCTTGACCAGCTCGGGCCGCATGCAGGACTCCAGCATGGGGATGCCCTCGCGGACCTTCAGGTACTCGGGCAGCGAGCGGCCGGCCTGGCGCATGAACCACACCGGGGTGTGCGGCACGGGCTCGTGCCGGCAGGCGCGCAGGAACGCCGAGTCGTGCGCGGCGCCGCGGCGCCCGGGGGTGGTCGGGCCGTCGTGGGTGGCCGCCGTGCTGTCTGCCGTAGTCTCGCTCACCGTCAAATCTTCGCACGCGTGCCGGGCCCGGTTTCCCGGCCGGTCTCGTCGGTTCCTCCAAGATCTGTCCGGGTTTGCCGTTCCGGCACGCCGCTGGGAGAGAAGTTGCGGCGATAACCCCGTTCTTCGACCTAGTCTTCGGGACATGGCAGCGGTCGGAGGGCACCCCGCACAGGGTGGCGGAGCAGGTGGCGGAGCGGGTCGCGAGGGGGCGCCGAGCGAGTTCCGGGCGGCCGTGGCGGCCCTGGACGGGGCCCGGTTGCGGCCCGAGGTGCAACTCTCCCCCGCGCCGGCGCCGCGCCGGCTCGCCCCGTACTCGTTCGCGGTGACCGCCTCGGTCGAGGTGGACGGCGAGGAGCTGGCGGACGGCCGGCTGGTGCTGCTGTACGACCCGGCCGGGCAGGAGGCCTGGAACGGGGAGTTCCGGGTGGTCACGATGACCCGGGCCGAGCTGGAGCCGGAGATGGCCGGGGACCCGATGCTCTCCGAGGTGGGCTGGGCCTGGCTGCTGGACTCCCTGCAGGCGCACGCCGCCGGGTTCGCGGAGCCGTCCGGCACGGTGACGCTGGCCTCCTCCCAGTACTTCGGGGGCCTGGCGGACCGCCCGTCCTCGACGGAGATCGAGATCCGGGCCTCCTGGACGCCGGCCGACGGCCGCTTCGAGCGGCACCTGGCGGCCTGGGGGGACCTGCTGTGCGTCAGCGCCGGCCTGCCGCCGGCCGCCCCGGCTCCGCAGGGTCCCGCCGAGGTTCCTTCACTCGGTGGAGTGGTCCCGATGCCGGCCCGGCGACGCCCGCGGTCGCACTGACGGGTGGTGTGCGGCTCCGGCGGCACCCGGGGGCCGGACGCCACCCCCAGGGCTGACGGAGTGTGACTTCGGACCCGCTCTGCGTCAATTCACCGGTCGATACCGACCGATCGGCACCGAATCTGATCGATTTTGTGCGAATACCAGGCATGTCGCATCAATCATTTGCGCGATTTGTCCGTATTGTTACTCACTAGATCGTGATCTTTCGCTAAAGCCGGGCACGGATGCTGCCGAAGCAGTCTGTGACCCTTTCCCAACGCGGAACACTCCGACCGCCCCCATCGGGGTTCCGTCCGCCACTCCCCGCAGGAGGCCTGGTGTCGGTCCTTCTTGAGCACCCCGCAAACGTGGTCGCCTACCGGCCGACCAAGCCCACCGCCATGGTGGTCATCGCCGATCCCCGTGTCCGAAACACCGTCACCCGCCACCTGTGGGCCCTCGGTGTCCGGGACGTGATCGAGGTGTCCTCCATCGCCGAGGCCCGCCCACGGGTCTCCACCCCCCGCGACATCTGCGTCGCCGACGTCCACCTCCCGGACGGATCCGGGCTGACCATCCTCGCCGAGACCCGCGCCGCGGGCTGGCCCAACGGCCTGGCACTGTCCGCCGCCGACGACATCGGCGCGGTCCGCAGCGCGCTGGCCGGCGGCGTCAAGGGATACGTGGTGACCGGCACCCGGACGAACGTCGCGATGCCGGGCCGCCCCGGGATGCCGCTCGGCGCCGCCGGGCTGGCCGGCCGGATGCGCCGCCCCGGGATGCCGGGCATGCCGGGCGCGGCCGGAGCGCCGGGCGCCCCCGGAGCCCCTGGTGCGCCCGGCGCGCAGCAGGCCGCCTACCGCGAGCTTTCCGGCCGCGAGGTCGAGGTGCTGCGGCTGGTCGCCGAGGGCCAGTCCAACAAGGCGATCGGCGTGGCGATGGG
>NZ_JBHVEU010000508.1:0-6090 GCF_042802075.1 Kitasatospora sp. NPDC057518 | reverse complement strand
GCTTCGGCTGAACCGAAGCGGCGACGGAGGACTGATGTCGATCCTTCGGCCTCAGACGGACTTGGCATCAGACAAGAAGTCGTCCGCAACGGCGTCCATCAGCAGTTCGTCGCAGGGACGGCCCAGCCAGTAACCCGACTGCCGCAGTCGGCCGGCGGACTGGAACCCGGCCTTCTGGTAGGAAGCGACACCCGCCGCGTTCGGCTCCAGGACCTTGAGCCACACCATGCGCAGGGCCGTGTACTCGAAGGCCCAGCGGAGCGTCAGCTCAGTGGCCTCAGCGGCGAAGCCCTTCCCGCGTGCCTCGGGGGCCAGGAGGATGACGTACTCGGCGGTCCGCACGACCGGATCGATCTGGAGGGTCGTGATGCCCACCGGGGTGTGGCCGTCGGCGGTGACCACCTCGAACTGGGGGTAGTCGCGGTTGCGGCCCTGGGCCTCCCAGCCACCGGCGCGGACCTCCCAGGACTGGGCGACCTGCGTGCCGAAACCGAGGATCGTGCCGGGGTCATTCTCCCAGCGGTGGTAGTCGGTCAGGTGGTCACGGTTGGTCATCGCCAGGCTGACGCGCTTACCGGGCAGCAGGATGTTCGGAGTGGGCATCGGGGCCTCGTCCCAGGTCGGTTGGTGCGTTGATCGGCGTGTAGTCGCCAGTGTGCTCGGGTTCTTCGACCGGCAGGCCGTGAACGTCACAGATCCAGGCGTGCAGCCGTATCGGGTCGGTGGCCACCCCGTGCCGCCAGGCACCCCCACGGCCGCCGAGCGCGAGCAGGAGCGAGGCCGCGGTGGACTCCTCCAGGCATGCGACGCGGGCCGGGAACAGACGAGCGGCCCAGCGGACCGAGCGTATCGCCAGGCGGGCGTGGGCCGTTGTCGGCAACGGGAGGTTCCCGCCGAGTTCGGCGAGGTGGCGCAGGCGGCCAAACCTCGATCCCCGGCGGCCGGCGGTGCGCACGGCAAGGGTCGTCGCCAGCACGGCAGCAGCAGCCAGGCGCCAGGCCAACGGCGGTGGGACGAGCGCCTCCAGGCGGGCGGGGGACTCGCTCGTGCCCCAGGACACCTCCGAGTCCCTGACCGTCACCGGAACCGGAGCCGAGCTCTGCTCCAGCGCAGCGAGCCAGCGAGCGAGTGCCCCACCCGTGAGGACGATCGTCTCGCCGGTCCGGTAGTTGACGACGACGCCCGCCCGGCCGGTCAGGGCGGTGCGCGTGTGCGAAGTCGGCACGGGCGTGGTCACGCTGTCTCCTCCCACTGAACCGCCTGTCCGGCAGCCGTCGAGGACCGGAGCCACAGCTCCGTGCCGAGGACGGGTTCGATCAGCCCCCACGGGATGTCAACGCCGAGCACGGCGTTGCCCAGCAGCGAGCGCAGGGCCGCCGGGTGGACGAGGCCAAGGTCCGCGAGGTAGCCGCCCGTGAGATCCAGGACGCCAGCCTTGTTCGCGCGCAACCCGTGGTGGTGGTCGGCCGCGAACACCCCCTTGGCCCCCCGCTGGAGGACAGCGGGAGGCAGGAGACGAGCCGCAACATCGGTCAGCAGGGGCTTGTACCGGTGCGCGGACCATCGCTCGGGCGCAGGTGTGGCGAGGACGGATTCCACAATGCGGGTGTCTGTGAAGGGGCTGTGCATCTCGATGCCGTGCGCGGCAGCGAGCTGGTTCTCCGTCGCGGCGCTGCGGCCGACGTAGCGGGCCTCCTCCAGGAGGTGGCGGTCCGCGTACCCGAGGCCATTCACCTCCGAGTACGGAGCGGTAACGGCGTCGGCCAGATCGAGCGAGTAGCGGGTGAGCCACGGCCTTGGCGCCGATGCCCCACCGAGCTTGCCCGGGGCATTGCAAGCGGCGGCCATCGCCGTCCAGGGGCTTGACCGGTAGAGGCGCGCCCATGCCTGTGCGTCGCCGGCCAGGCGCAGGAAGCGGCCCGATCGTGCCAGATCGGCCATGTGCACGGGCGGTGGCATGAACAATGAGTCGCCACCGTCCCCCGTCAGATGGACGTCAATGCCCTCCGAATCCAACATGTCGAGCTGTGCGCCCAGTTGGGCATGAACCATGGCGGACGGCGCTGGTTCGTCCGTCAGCGGGAGGGAGCCGAGGCCGGTGAACGGCAGGTGCTCCGGGCCCAGGGCCATGAAGCGGTGGCGGATCACGGGAAACACGCGGGCGACGGCACGGGCGTGGTCGATGTCTCCACCGCTCTCCCTGCCCTTGGGGTGGTAGGTCAGACCGGTGACCGGACCGCATTGGGCGGCGAGGGCCGCCAGAGTGCTGGAGTCCAGGCCACCCGACAGATCGGAGGAGGCCGCACGGCCGGAAACCCGGATGCGGACGCCGCCCGCCAGGTCGGCACGCAGTCGTCGCACGGCATCGGCCCAGGCGAGTTCGGGCACCCGCCAGAACGGGGTGAAGCCGGAGGCGCCGGAGGCGGTGGCCGACCAGCGGTGTCCCGGCGGTACCTGCTCCACTCCCGTCCACGCCGACCGGCCGGGAACCCAACCGGTCGGGTTGGCCAGGTGCGCGGCCAGCCAGGCAGTATCGGGCTCGGCGTCGAGCAGGGAGGCCAGCGCGAGCGAACTCGACGCCCACACCTGGGCCCCGTCCCTCCGGGCGGTGTAGACAGGGGCAGCGCCCGCCGGGTCGGCCCACACCGTGCACACGCCGTACCCGTCATCGAAAACCAGGGTGTACGCGCCAGCCCAGGCCGTAGCCGCCATGTCCAGAGCACGTAGGTCCGCAGACCAGACAAGGCGGATCAGCTCAGCGTCCGTCGCCCCGCACGGACCGAACACAGCCAGGCGCCGCCCACCCGTGTCCTTCGCCGAGCGCACAGGAGCACCTGCCGACCAGGCCAACGGCCCACGCCAGACAACCCGTGCACCGACCGGCACCCGGGACGGAGCAGAACGGGAAATCGACCCGCCGAACAAGCTCATGTGATCACCTCCGTGCAGTGAGCGCGAGAGTGGTGCGGCGGCACCCCCGGGGGTCGTGAGGTGCCGCCGCAGTACTGTCAGGCGTTGTAGGGCGAGCGCTTGCCCTCAACACTCTGGTTGTTGCTGCCCTTCGTCAGGACCGCCGCGTCTCCCAGGACGACGGCCTCCTCCTCCGGCTCGGGGTCGAGCTGGGCGAAGTCCTCCATGGTGTTCACCTCCCTTCGTTGCCGTAGGGCGTGGCGGGTCCACTCCCCGTCACGGTGGTGCGACCCCCCGACCCCGGTGTCGTCGTCGGGGCCGGGGGGAGTCTTGAGGTGAGCCAATGCTCAGGCCGGCGGCTCGTGGTCCGGTGCCGCCAGCGAGATGTGCGCCAGGCCGTGGTGGTCGGCGTCCAGTTGGTTCACCGCGGCGGTTCCTAGGAGGAACACCGTGACCACGTGACCGAGCGCCCAGACCCCCGTCAGCACCGCGCCAACGGGATCACGACGCTCGCCATGGTGTTGGCCGCGAGCCCCAGTTCCGTCCGAGGTCATGGCGTCGCCGTCCTCAGCGCGAACCAGACCCACTTGCCGAACGGGGCCCAGTCCACTCCCCAACGGGACGAGAGGGATTCCACCAGGCCGAGGCCATACCCGGACTCCGCCTGACCCTCCGGCTCCGTGCGGCACGGCAGTGCGCGGGACGAGTCCCGGACCCCCACCCACACCGACGCCTCCTGTCGGTCCACCGAGACGGAGATCCGCGAACACCCCGTGTGCTTGGCCGCGTTGGCAACCAGTTCGGTCACCAGCAGCTCAGCCACGTCCGCAAGGTACTCAAGGGACCATGCCGTCAGAGCGGTAGTCACCAACTTGCGTGCGGTCCCCGCAGATTCGGGATGGCAGCGCAGATGGAGCAGGCACCCGAGGTCACCAGACCGTACTACCGGGATCTCGATGTGCTCGGTACCTGATGGGTCGGCGGTTTTGATCAGACTCATCGGTAGAACCGCTCCCCTCCATCAGTCGGGCTCCCGGCGTCCTCCCGGAAGCGATCCCAGAATCCCGTGGCAGGTGGTGTCGAAATAAGGCCAGCGCGTGTACCCACGATGGGTAAACTCGCGGTCAGTTATCTCACGTGACACTGAGCAATGATCTTCCTTGCGCTGAGGGGCAGCTGGCCATGAGCGAGTCCACTCCGTCACCAGGGCTTCCGCGTCGGCTGCTCACGGACCCCGAGATGGTGGCGGCATGCGCGGAGAGAGACTTCGCGTTGATCTTCCAGCTCGCCAAGCGCAAAGGCGGTTTCCACCCTTCACACGTCGCCCGAGCGTGCGAGCTGACACCCAGCAGGGTGGGCGAGGTGATGAAGGGCCGACCGAAGATCACCAACATGACCGTCATCGAACGCATCGCAGACGGCCTACGGATTCCGGGACGGATGCTCGGCCTGGCGGACCGCAGTTGGGAACCGTCACCGATCCCACGCCGGGACCCAACACCGGTGGTCGAGCCTGCCCGTACCCCGTTGCCGGTCGTGGATTCGCGTTCAGGCAGCGATCTCGACAACATCCTCGCCATCGCGGCGGGCACGCGGGTCACGCCCAACGTCCTGCGGTCCCTCCAAGCGTCCATCGAGGACTACTGGCGGCGCGATGACCAGCACGGCGGCGAAGCGCTCCGGCCAGCGGTAATCGGTCAGCTCAGATACGTCACGGGCATAATGCGCGACACCGCCGATCCCAACTACCGGCGCAGCCTGCACGGCATCGCTGCCGAGCTCGCACGCCTCACAGGGTGGACGTACTTCGACGCACGGCAGTACAACACCGCGCAGGGATACTTCACTGAGTCGCTTCGGCTCGCACGAGAGATCGACGACCGCCCCTTCATCGCCAACGTGTTGGCCTGTCTCAGCCTCCAGTCGACCTACCAGGACAGGGCACAGGACGCGATCACGCTCGCCCTAGCCGCGCAGGACAGCGCGCGCCTTGTCGGCGGTACGCCGAGGCTACTGGCCATGCTGTCGATGCGCGAAGCCTTCGGCCACGCGAGCGCACACGACCAGGCGTCGACCCACCGCGCGATCACCGAGGCGCAACAGCACTTCGAGCGCATCCGCGAGGGGGACGACGACCCCGCATGGGTCGAGTACTTCGACCGCACCAAGCTCACTGTGGACACCGGCATCGCCCTCGGCCAGCTGGGAGACGCAACCGCCGCCGAACCCCTCATCGCCGAAGCCTTACGGGCCGAACCGACGACGAACCTCCGGGGCCGCGCGTTCCACAGCTTTTGGCTCGCACGCACCCAGCTCCAGCAGCGGCAGGTCGAGTTGGCGTGCGCGACCGCCACGGAAGCCGCCGATCTCGTGGCAGTGATCGAGTCCCCCCGAGTGGTCGCCCACCTCCAGGAGTTCCGCCACCTGCTCACGCCCTACCGGGCCAATGCCTCAGTAGCGACGTTGGCCGACCGGATCACCAGTGCGGCCGGCTGATCAAAGGCCAGCCTCGTCCAGCAGCAGGTGGAGCACGCCCACGAGCGTGCCACTGCTGACGATCTCGCGACGGTTGATCATGCCGCGCAGATCGGACAGGGGAATCCACTCGATCCGGTCGGACTCGTTGCGCTCGGTCGGCGGTCCCACGTACTCCGCGGCGTCGGCCCGGAAGACGAAGTGCTCCGAGTCGGTGATCCCGTTCGCCGGCTGCGCGTAGATCAGCGGCTTCACGTCCGAGACCTTCCAGCCGGTCTCCTCCAGTGCTTCACGGGCCGCAGCCTCCGCCGGGGTCTCATCCGGCTCGACCAGGCCCATCGGGAGTTCCCAGGCCCAGGTGTCGGTGATGAAGCGGTGCCGCCACATCATGAGGACCTGCTTCTCGCTGTTCACGATGGCGGCCACGGCCAGGTGCCGCAGCTTGACCACGTGGTACTCCCAGCGGCGCCCGTCAGGCTGCTCGACGTCGACCAACCACAGGTTCACCCAAGGGTTCTCGTAGATCGGACGTTCCCCGTGGATCTTCCACTGCATCGCTGCGACCCCTCTCGACGGACCATCAGCATGTCAGACGCCGCAGGCTGGGCAAGCGGCTTCCAACCCGTTTGCGTCACACTGACGAATAGGGGCACCTTGCTCGCAGCCGGACCAAACGGAAGGTCATTGTGTGCGTGAGAAGTCGGC
>NZ_JBHVEU010000507.1:0-6097 GCF_042802075.1 Kitasatospora sp. NPDC057518 | reverse complement strand
GTGTACACAGAGTGCACAGGACCTCCGGTCTGTGTGCAGGGGTGTGGAGAGGACTGCCGCGTACCGCGAATGGGTACGGCACCCGGCCCGCTGAACCCTTGCGCGGCGTGCGGCCCGGCGTCCCCGTACCGGGGCTCAGGGGGAGGAGGTCTGGGCGCCTTCCAGTTCGCCGAGGGTGACGTCGGCGGTCTTGCTGCCGCCGTCCCGGGTGTAGGTGACGGTGACCTTGCTGCCCGGGGTGAGCGAGGCGAGCGCGGTGGTGAGCGCGTTCAGCGAGTCGACCTGGGTGTCGCCGATCCTGGTGATGACGTCGCCGGCCCGGAGCCCCGCCGAGGCCGCCGCCCCGCCCGGGGTGACCGCCACGATGACCGCGCCGGCCGGCTGGAACTGCTGGTTGAAGCTGGTCCGGGCGGTGATGCCGAGCGCGGCCCGGCCGGAGTTGGTGACCTTGCCCTGCTTGATCAGCTGGTCGGCGATGTTGGTGATGGTGCTCGCCGGGATGGCGAAGCCGATGCCGGGGGCGGCCGCGCCGTTGCTCTGCGGCTCGGTCGCGGCGAGCGTGTTGATGCCGATCACCTTGCTGTCCAGGTTCACCAGCGCGCCGCCGCTGTTGCCCGGGTTGATCGCCGCCGAGGTCTGCACCATGTTGCCGATGGTGGCGCCCGGCGAGCCGGGGCCCTGGGGTTCGGAGACGGTCCGCCCGGTGGCCGAGACGATGCCCTGGGTGACGCTGCTGGAGAGCCCCAGCGGGCTGCCCATGGCGAGGGTGATCTGGCCGAGCTGGACCTTGCCCGAGTCGCCGAAGCTGGCCGGCCGGAGACCGCTCGGCGGGTTGTTCAGCCGGATCACCGCGAGGTCGGAGTCGGGGTAGCTGGCGACCAGGCCGGCGTCCAGCGTCGTGGTGCTGTTGGCGAGGGTCACCGTGAAGGTCTTCGCGGAGCCGACCACGTGGGCGTTGGTGACGATGTCGCCCTTGTCGTCGTAGACGATCCCGGAGCCGAGGCTGTCGCCGGTGGTGATCTGCACCACGGAGGGCAGCACGTTGGCGATCACCGCCTGGTAGGCGTCCTGCAGCTGGGTCCCGCCGTTCGACTGGCCGGACGCCGCGGAGGCCTGGGTGGAGCCGGAGGACGAGGGCGAGCCGGTGGCGGCGACGGTGGCGGAGGAGGACGTGCCGCTGCTGCAGCCGGCCAGCGCCAGCGCGGCCGCCACCGCGACCACGGCCGCGGCCGGCAGCCGCCCGCCGGGCAGGGGGCTGGTGTGTTCCTTGCGACGGTGCACCTGGCTGCCTCCGATTCGTCACCACGCCGGGGGGCGCGGGCATGAGCGCACGGAAATCCTTGTCAGCTTTTCACCGTTTTGTCCGCTTTGTGGCTTCGACTCGCCCGAACGTGGCGGTCGGATCCGAACGCGGGTGCGCCGGAGATCCCCGAGGCGCGCCCCTAGGATCGGCACATGACTTGGTTGATCACCGGCGGTGCCGGATACATCGGCGGACACGTCGTCCGACAGCTGCTCGACGCCGGGGAGCGCGTCGCCGTCCTGGACGACCTCAGCACCGGCGACGCCTCCCGGCTGCCGGCCGGCGTCCCCCTGATCGAGGGCTCCACCCTGGACCGCGCCGCCCTGGACGCCGCGATCCGCGAGCACGGCGTCGAGGGCATCCTGCACTTCGCCGCCAAGAAGCAGGTCGGCGAGTCCGTCGAGCAGCCGTTCCTGTACTACCGCGAGAACATGATCGGCCTCCAGACCGTCCTGGAGGCCGCCGCCGAGGGCGGGGTGAAGCGCTTCCTCTTCTCCTCCTCCGCCGCGGTCTACGGCATGCCGGACGTCGACCTGGTCACCGAGTCCACGCCCTGTGCCCCGATGAGCCCGTACGGCGAGACCAAGCTGGCCGGCGAGTGGCTGGTCGCCGCGGCCGGCAAGGCCCACGGCATGTCCACCGTGGCCCTGCGCTACTTCAACGTGGCCGGCGCCGCCTCCCCCGAGCTCTCCGACGCCGGGGTGTTCAACCTGATCCCGATGGTCTTCGAGCGGCTCACCGCCGGCGAGGCCCCGCGGGTCTTCGGCGACGACTACCAGACCCCGGACGGCACCTGCGTCCGCGACTTCATCCACGTCTCCGACATCGCCTCGGCGCACGTGGCGGCCGCCAAGCGGATGGCCGCCGACCCGGCCGGCGCGACCTCCCTGGTGCTGAACATCGGCCGCGGCGAGGGCGTCAGCGTCAAGGAGATGCTGGCGGTGATCGGCAAGGTCACCGGCTACGACACCGCCGCCGAGGTGACCCCGCGCCGCCCCGGCGACCCGGCCCGGGTGGTGGCCTCCGCCGACCTGATCCACCGCGAGCTGGGCTGGACCGCCCGCCACGACGTGACCGAGATGGTCTCCTCCGCATGGGACGGCTGGTGCAGCCGCCACCCCGGGGCCCGCAGGGCCTGATCCGACGGCGCCCGTCCGGCGGTGTCCGCCCCGCGGTTCAGCGGGCGGGCACCGCCGTGCCGTAGAAGGCGTCCAGCGCGTACACGCAGCGGTCCTTGGAGCCGACGAAGACCCGGCCGCCGACCGCCACCGGCGAGCCGGTGAGCTCGCCCTTGGTGCCGAGCTCCCAGCGCAGCTGACCGCTGGCCAGGTCCAGGGTGTGCAGCGAGTGGTCCCGGCTGCCCAGGTGCACCAGGCCGTCGGCCACCGCCGGGGAGCCGACGATCTCGCCGCGGGCGGTGTAGCGCCAGCGCTCCCGGCCGGTGGCCGCCTCGAAGGCGTACAGCACCTCGCCGTTGCCGACCAGCACCATGCCGTCCGAGACCACCACCGGGTCGGCCCCCTGGCGGCGGCCGGTGACCCCGCGCCAGCGGTCCCGGCCGGTGGCCGCGTCCAGCGCGTAGACCGTGCCCAGGTAGTCGGCCACGTAGACCGCGTCGGCGTCCAGGGCGGGCGGGGTGAACAGCACCACCGGGGCGTCGAAGCGCCAGCGCTCGGCCCCGCTGGCCGCGTCCAGCGCGTACACCCGGGTGCCGGCCGACACGTACAGCACGCCGCCGCGCTCGACCGGGTGCGAGGGCACCTCCTCGCCGACCGGGAAGGACCAGCGCAGGCCCGCGCCGCGCGGGTCGACGCAGCGCAGCCGCCCGCCGCCGTAGTAGTAGGCGGCGCCGCCCACCAGGACCGGGCCGGACTGCGGGTTCTCGAAGTCCTGCTGGGCGTCGTCGGCGCGCCACAGCTCGGCGCCGTTGGCGGCCGAGCGGAGCTGGACGCCGCCGCCCCTGATGCCACAGCAGAGCACGCCGTCGGCGGCGGAGAGCGAGTAGACCCAGCCGTCCAGCGAGGTGCGCCAGCGCTCGGTGCCGTCCGCGGCGTCCACGGTGTACAGGTGCGGGCCGTCCGCGGCGTGCACCCGGCTGGCGTCCACCGCGAGCGCCCACGCCACGTCCCGGGTCTTGTAGCGGCGCTCACCGGAGGCGATGTCCAGCGCGTGCACCTCGAAGCTGGAGACGAACAGCGTCCCGTCGGCGACCACCGGGGTGCCCCAGACGTCGTTGGACATCCGGAACCGCCAGGGGCGCCAGCGGGCGACCGGCGGGGGCGGCGGGACGGGGGCCCGGCGGACCCAGTCGGTCGTGGCCGGGGCGGTGCTCGGGCCGGGCTGCTCGTGCTCGGCCCGCGGCCCCGGGCCTATCCGGACGGAGGCGCCGGAGAGCTGCACCTCGACGGCGCCGCCGGTGGGCGCCCGGTGCCGGTTCGGGGAGGCGATCTTCGCGGTCGGGATCTCGGCGTCCGAGCCCGGGGCGCGCTGCGGCAGGCTGTGCACCGGCCCGGCCGGCGACTGGGCGTGCCGCCCGCCCGGATTGGTGCGCGGGTCGGCCGGGCCGGGGTGCTGCGGCGGGACGTGCGCGGGCGGCGCCTGGGGGTGCGGGGGCGGCTGGGCCGGCTCGGCCGGCGGGCGCGGCGGCTGGGCGGCCGGGCGCCGGCCCCGCTTGCGCTCGATCAGCTCCAGCGCGTGGGCGGGCAGCCAGTCCCCGGCCTCGCCGGTGGCGTCGTCCCGGGAGAAGAGGTGCGGGGCGAGCTCGGTCTGGATCTGCGCCGGGGTGGGCCGGCGCTCGGGGGCCTGCTGCATGCAGCGGCGGACCAGGTCCATCAGCTCGGGCGGCATGCCGGTCAGGTCCGGCTCCTCGCGCAGCAGCTGGAACACCGTCTCGACCGGGTTGGTGCCCCGGTAGGGCGGGTGCCCGGTGGCGCAGAAGACCATCAGCGAGCCGAGCGAGAAGACGTCGCTGGCGCCCCGGACGGTGCGGCTGTCCCGGGCCTGCTCGGGGGACATGTAGGCGGGGGTGCCGACCGCGACGTTGGTCATGGTGAGCCGGGTGCTGGAGACCCCGGCCGCGATCCCGAAGTCGATCACCTTCGGGCCGTCCTCGACCACCAGGACGTTGGAGGGCTTGAGGTCGCGGTGGATCAGCCCGGCCGCGTGGATGGACTCCAGGGCCTCGGCGATGCCGGCGACCAGCCAGCGGGTGGCCTCCACCGGCAGCGGGCCGCACTCCTCGACCAGGTCCTCCAGCGAGGGCGCCGGGATGTAGGCGGTGGCCAGCCAGGGCACCCGGGCGTCCGCGTCGGCGTCCACCACCGCCGCCGTGTAGAAGCCGCCGACCGTCTTGGCCGCCGCGATCTCCCGGGCGAAGCGGACCCGGAACAGCTCGTCCTCGGCCAGCTCACCCCGCACGGTCTTGATGGCCACCCGCCGCCCGGCCGCGGAACGCGCCAGGTAGACCAGCCCCATCCCACCCGCGCCGAGCCGCCCCAGCACCTCGAAGGGCCCGATCCGCCTCGGATCGTGCGCCGTCAGCTGGTCCACTCCGCTGCCACCTCCCCGTTGTCCGCACCCGCCGCGTGGTGCCGGACCCGATTCTCCAATGCCGTCCCGCGCATATCCAACCTCCCCCACCCCCTGAAACACGTCGTCCCGGCCCGGAGGACGCCCCGGACAGGCCTCTGACCAGCGAGGACGGAACGACCGGATCCTGACGCCCGCTCCGGGGGCGGCTTGCGCCCGGGGCTCCGGACCGTCCACTTCCGGACGGCACCGCACTCTTCGGTCATCGTCACGCTCTGTCACCCGACCACCCCTCAGCGGACTTGCCGTCACGCTGTGAGATCGCAAGCACACGGGGGGGCTTCAAACAGGGGCTTCGAACCCCGGTGAATATCCGTCCGAAGTGGTTCATGCCGCTATACCAACCCCCGTGCGGAGTAATAGTCGCATCACCGAATCGCGCCAAGATCGTGCCACGGTAAGCTGACGGCATGACAGGACAAGTTCGCACCGTCGACGGTCGCGTCGCCGGGCGACGCGGACAGGAGACGCGGCAGAAGCTGCTCGACTGCCTCCGCGAGATGCTCAGCACGTCGCCCTATCGGGACGTCAAGGTCATCGACGTCGCCCGTATGGCGGGTACCTCCCCCGCGACCTTCTACCAGTACTTCCCGGATGTCGAGGGCGCTGTCCTCGAAATCGCCGAGGAAATGGCCAAGGACGCCGACCAGCTCAAAGAGCTGGTGGCCGGAAAGTCCTGGGCAGGGAAGTCCGGACCGACCACTTCGGAAGAACTGGTCGACGGATTCCTCGCCTTCTGGCGCAAGAACGACGCCATTCTCCGAGTGGTCACGCTCGGTGCCGCCGAAGGGGACAAGCGGTTCTTCAAGATCCGCATGACGGTCCTCAACGCGGTCGCCAAGCCGCTCGCGGAGGCCGTCAGGGAACTCCAGGCGAAGGGTCAGGCCGACAAGTCGCTCGACCCGAACGCCGTGGCCGGGGCCCTGGTCTCGCTGCTCGCCTCGGCGGCCGAGCACCAGAAGGCCTTCACCTCCTGGGGCGTCAAGGTCAAGGACCTCAAGCCCAACCTCGCTCCCCTGGTGTACCTGGGCGTCACCGGCAAGAAGGCGCCCAAGTAGGACCGTCCACCGACCCACCATCCGCTCCGCGCGCAGCCCCGGCCTCCTGTCCGGGGAACGACGGACGGCGGCCGTGTCCTCGGGGGAGGTCCGCCGACGTACCGCAAGCGCGCCAGACATGCCGCTGGGCGGGCACCCGTGACAGGGC